>JAWOBE010000060.1:0-2965 GCA_046498185.1 Desulfatiglandaceae bacterium
TAGGAACGGGGGACCATGATCACTTTTTGGCCTAGCTTCATGATGGGAAGTGGAATGACCAGCATGAAGAAATCCGAAACTATAAGGATCATGAACATCCCGTAGCTATGAACACAAAATTCAGTTGTGACCTATATAAATCAACTGCTTAGGTGATCTAATGTGCCATACTTTATCATAATTTTGGGCTGAAGTTGAGAAAAAAGCTTTGGCCGCCATGCGGATGCTTTTGACTATAACATGCTGATTCCAGGAAATAACAGGAAAAACCTTACTACTTTGCCCTTAAAGGAAAAAGGGGTGACAGGGGACATGACTTCTGATAATGTATTGCATAGAGATCGAGGTAAATTAGTTTTTAGCAATACCTTATCGGAGATCCGCCATGACATCCATCACACCGCCAGGCGAACGCCTTGTATCCCTTTTCAGCCAAACCCCATGCTGGATGATCCAGCCGCTGGCCGCAGAAATGCGCTACTCGATTCCCTCCGTGCGTCGTTTTCTTGCAGAGGTTGGCTATCTCAGCAGCTTCACTCACAACGGTGGCTGGTACACCCTTCGTTCGATCCCCAGCTTCGATCGGGACGGCCTTTGGTTTTACCGCGATATCGGTTTTTCCAGGGCGGGCAGTCTTACCAAGACTCTGATCTGGCTTATCTCCCGCAGTGCGACGGGGATGAGCGCGGAGATGCTTGGAAAAATCCTCCGCTGCCGCTGCCATGCGGTTCTGGTGAATCTTTGGCGGAAAGGAAAAATCGACAGAGACAAGATGGGGCGCTGCCACTTCTACTTTTCCGCAGATCCGCCCACGGCCGCCGTCCAGCGCCGGGCACTGGAGATGCAGAATCTTCCGGAAGTGAAGTTTTCAGCCGAGATCGCGGTTCTGGTGCTTGCGGAGTTTATCCGCAACCCAGATTTAGGCTTCGAGCAATTGGCCGAGAAAATCTCTCGAAGCAAGAAGGTCGCGGTCAATGTAAAGGAAATAGAGAAGCTTTTCGATCAACACGGGCTAAAAAAAACGCCGCTGACTGCGCGGTCCGCGCCCTTGAAGCCCTGAGCTGGACTCTGAAGCGGCTTTCGATCGACACATCGCCTGCGGCATTGTTCCGTGAGCCTCCGGTGATTCGCTTCACTGCGCAAAGACAACGATGTCTGTGCGGGAAGAGGCTTTTGGTTCAGAAGAGTCGGCGAAAGAAAGTGCTGCGGATGACAGGCCCGTTGATTGCCCATGAAACCGTGGCTTACTGCCCGGGCTGTGGTTCCGTCTTCGGCTCGGATGCATTGCGCCAGATGGTTCCTGCCCGCTCAAATGTCGCATACGATGTTATGGTCTTCGTTGGCCGGGCGCTGTTTCAGAGAAATAGAACCACCGAGGAAACGCGCACAGAATTAGCAGCCCGAAACGTCCTGCTGTCTGCCTCTGAGATCGACTACCTGGGCCGTAAGTTCATATTGTATCTGGCCCACGCCCATCGACATGCAACAGTCCGGATTTGCGAGGCCATGACCCTGGCAGGCGGCTACATTCTCCACCTTGATGCAACCCATGCCGGCAATGCCCCGGCCTTGATGACAGGCCTTGACGGCCTCAGCAAAATCGTGCTTGCCAATGTAAAAATCCCAACCGAACATACCGAACACATTGTCCCATTTCTCAAAGAGATCAAAGAAGCCTACGGCACACCGATTGCCTGTGTCCATGACATGGGAGTCGGGATCTGCAAAGGGGTAAGCGAGGTATTTGCAGGGGTAGCCGACTTCATTTGTCACTTTCACTTCCTGCGGGATATCGGCAAAGACCTCCTTGATCCGGCATATGGAAAACTCAGAAACCTGTTGCGCGCCCACTCAATCAGCTCGAAGCTCTCAACCTTGGTTCGGGAGGTGCGCCGGGCTGTCTGTGAGCAATCTTCTGATCCAACAAGGCTCGCCAGAGCGATAAAGAGCCCGGATGAAAAGCCACCACTGCTGAGTCTTGTATCCGCTTATTGTCTGGCTTTGTGGGCATTAAACGGCAAAAACAACGGAGATGGATACGGGTTTCCTTTCGACCGCCCGCTGTTGGAGTTTACCGAACATCTGCTGGAACTGGACCGGGAAATGCCCCGGTTGCTGAAACTGTCCGTTAACGACGAGCGAAACAACATCCAATATCTCTTCAAGCTTTCCTGGGCGGTATCTGATGTGGCCGAAGACCAGGAGGTTCAAAGGCTGGTTCAGGACCTACGGTGGCGTTGCCGGCTGTTTGATTCCCTGCGAAAGGCGATGCGCATCGCTCTGCCCGGCGGCGGCAACGGGCTCAACGATGAGGGCACCGCCATAAAGATGTCCAGCATCCGCGAGGATGTCATGAAGTTTCGCTGTCGGCTGGACGAGGATCCTCGGTTGGCCTCTGACCCGCTTTGCTCCAAGATGGCCAGGCAAATCGACAAATACCGTGATAAACTTTTCGCGGAACCGATCAATGTAAATACCCCTGAAGGGCCATCTATCGTATGTCCTCAACGCACCAACAACATACTCGAGCATTTGTTCCGGGACTTGAATCGTAGAAACCGCCGGAAAACCGGGAACAACTCCATGCAGCGTTTACTCAAGACCATGCTGGCTGATACCCCCTTGGTCAAGAATCTGGACAACCCCGATTATATGACTCTCATCCTGGGCGGTAAGGCGAACATCGAGGAGCTCTTTGCCTCTATGGAGCCGGTAAACCTCAACAAGGAGATCGAATCAAAGCCAACCGCAGAGCGTGTTCTGTCCGGGTTCCGAAAAATCATAACAACTCCGGATTTACCTGAACACCTCATGCGCTTGGCGGTTTATGAACAGCATATGGAGCGGCCCAACTGAATTTTGTGGCCATAGCCATTGCTTGTCCGAAAATGCCAGAAAAAGTGTGCTTCAGTTTGATCATATGAATTCTTCTCGAAAAACTTTAGCATTTTTTAAAAAATGTTTT
>JAWOBE010000111.1:0-13245 GCA_046498185.1 Desulfatiglandaceae bacterium
CACGCGCTGTTCGTCGCGCACGTCGTCATGAGCGCCCTGCTCGTCGCGTTCGTCGTCGCCTCGTGGCGCGACATGGCGACCGGCGTGCTCCGGGCGTGCCCGCGAGGATCACGAGTTTCCACGCCCGGAGTCGCAAGGCCGCGATCGAAGCAGTTAGAAAATTGAACCCCGCCTGTTCGTTTCCAACGATCATCATAGACGGGAAGATTATCGTCGGCTTCAAAGAGAATGAAATACGGGAGGCTCTGGGCATATGAAACAGGTAGAAGAACTTCGTGAAATGCTTAAAAAAACCCAGGAGCCCAAGGGGTACTTCCTGAGTGATGAAGAACCGCGGGTGACCGAGCTTCTCGAGTCCCTGCTCGTCAATAAGGAACGATACGGTTATATGTCATGCCCGTGCAGGCTGGCTTCCGGAGACAGAGAAAAAGACAGGGACATCCTATGCCCCTGCATATACCGGGAGCAGGATGTGGCTGAGTACGGAAGCTGTTATTGCAATCTTTACGTTTCCAGGGATTGGAAGGATGGGAAGATCGAACGCAAGTATGTCCCGGAGAGAAGGCCTCCGGAGAAGATTTTTGATTAAATGCTGGATTGCCACAGCGACGTTTCCAATTGGTAACCGGAAAGGAGCAGGGAGACCGTAAATGATCGTATCCGACAAAGATTACGAAAGCACCTTTGTAACGGAACGCTTGGGAAAATTTTTCCGGGCCGTGGAGGACGCCGCTGCCGAAATTGAACAAAAGGATCTGGTCAAGCGGATATGGTTGCATGATCATACGGTGTGGAAGCAGGCCGATACCGAAATCGTCAACAGGCTGGGCTGGCTTCATTGCCCCGAGAGGATGGCGGGAGCCGTCAGCCGGTTGAATGAATTCGCCGACGAGCTCCGCAGCGAAGGATTCACGGATTGCCTGCTGCTGGGCATGGGGGGATCGAGCCTCGCTCCGGAAGTCTGCCGCACCGTATTCGGTGTGAAGGAAGACTTCTTGGATGTCCGAATTGTCGATACAACACATCCTGATTCGGTGGCAGGGATTTCAAAAAAGCTGCGGCCTGAAACGACGTTTTTCCTGGTTTCAAGCAAGTCCGGCGGTACAGTGGAAACACTGTCGTTGATGAATCATTTCTACAGCCTCGTGTGCCGGAAACTGGGGCGGGCGGAAGCAGGGCGCAGGTTTGCAGCTATTACCGACCCCGGAAGCGGGCTTGAAAAGACTGCGGAGAAGTTGAAATTCAGGGAGATTTTTTTGAACGACCCTGAAATTGGCGGGAGGTATGCTGCGCTGTCTTATGTAGGCCTGGTTCCGGCCGCGTTGATCGGTGTCGATGTAGGCCGTTTTCTACAAAGGGCAAGGGAGGCCTCGGCCGGGGCGATGGTTGACCATGTTGCGGCTGAGCAAGGGGCTAATTCGGCTGCTTGGCTTGGCGCCGCCATGGGTGTGTGTGCGCGAGAGGGATGTGACAAGCTTACGTTGGTCGCTTCTCCCTCGATAGAGCCGTTTTCGGCCTGGGTCGAACAGTTGATCGCCGAGAGCACCGGGAAAGCGGGGAAAGGAATCGTTCCAGTAGTTGGGGAATCTGTGGAAGAACCGAAAAATTACGGGGACGACAGGTTGTTCATTTATTTAAAACTCGAAGGAGACGACCGATTCGACCAGAGGGTTTCAGCCCTGGCTGGTGCCGGTCACCCCGTTATCCAGATAACGATAAAGGATAAATATGATTTAAGCAGTGAATTTTTCCGATGGGAGATGGCCACAGCCGTTTCCGGTCATGTACTTGGATTAAATCCATTCGACCAACCGGATGTCGAGTCCGCAAAAGTAAGGGCAAAGCAGGCGGTGGACGCTTTTCGTCGGGATGGCGGGCTCCCGGCGCTCAATGTTACAGCCGAAAAGGACGGCATACGCTTGATCGGAGATTTTAGTCCGGGCTCCGTGTTGACCGCTCTTAGAGAGTTTCTCGAAAGGGTTTTGTCAACAGGAAGAAAAGCGGTCGGCGGCCCCTATCTTGCCATCCAGGCCTACCTGGCACCGTCTCATGAGGTCGATCAGTCGCTCGAAAGGATCAGGTCCGCGGTGCGTAGTCGTTTCAGGATTCCGGTCACCATCGGATACGGCCCGCGGTTTCTCCATTCCACGGGGCAGCTTCACAAAGGTGGCCCGGCCGGGGGGCTGTTCCTGCAGATTACATCCGAACCCCATGTTGACGTCCCTATACCGGACCGGGCGGGAGAGACAGATTCCTCTATATCGTTCGGCGTGTTGATTCGTGCCCAGGCCATGGGTGACAGGCAGGCTCTGATAGATTCCGGCAGGGATGTTTTGGCGATCGATCTAACCGGGGATGTGCCCGCCGAGCTTGAGCGGATCGCTGAAAATTTATAGGAAGCAGGGATATATTTTATGGAATCACTCGGCGATGATGGCACCTTCAGGGCGGCTGTACGAACACAGGATTTAAAAATTCCATATGAGTCCTGCCTGCTGGAAAGGCCTCTCGATCCCTGCACACTGGTAATTGTAGGTGCGTCTGGAGATCTTACTTCAAGGAAGCTGTTGCCATCCCTTTATAACCTCTACCTTAAAAATGCCCTACCGGATAATTTTATCATTGTCGGCTGCAGCCGTACTGAAATGAAAAGCGAGGAATTCAGGGTCAGGATGAAAGAAGCCGTGGGGCCTGTCGGTGCGTTCGACCGGGATGAACTTGAGGCTTTTTCATCGAGGCTTTTTTATTTTCCGGTTCAATACGAGGATCCGGGTTCATTCAAGGAATTCTACAGGCGGCTCGTCGAGCTGGAACAAACCTGCAATACCGGCGGAAACCGGCTATTGTACCTGGCAATCCCCCCGGATTTGTATTCCGGCACCGTCCATAGCTTCGGCGAAGCCGGATTTTCCACTGAACATAAAGACGGGACCGGATGGGTGAGAATCGTCGTCGAGAAACCTTTCGGTCGCGACCTGGAAAGCGCGGTGGATTTGGACAGGGATCTTCACGCATATTTCGCCGAGCACCAGATTTTTCGAATCGACCATTATCTGGCCAAGGAGACTGTTCAAAATATTTTGATGTTCCGTTTTGCGAATTCGATTTTTGAACCTGTCTGGAACAGACGGTATATCGAGAGAGTCTCGATCATCGCGGCGGAGACCCTCGGGGTGGAACATCGCGCCGGGTACTACGAACAGGCGGGGGTTCTGCGTGACATGTTCCAGAATCATATGATGCAGCTTCTGGCGCTGACAGCAATGGATCCGCCTTCGGCATTCGAGGCGGAAAGGGTTAGGGATGAAAAAGCCAGGGTTTACAGGACTTTGCGGCCGTTCCCGACGGAGAGATTATGGGAGTATTTGACACTTGGTCAATACAAGTCCGGTTTTATGGACGGTAAGCCCGTGGTCGGATACCGAGAGGAGACTGGAGTCGATCCCCGATCCCTTACCCCCACCTTCGCGTCCATGAAAGTCTTTCTGGATAACTGGCGGTGGCAGGGAGTGCCTTTCCGGTTGGTTTCCGGCAAGCGGATGGCACGCAAAATGACCGAAATCAATATTTTTTTTAAAGAAGTTCCCCACGCTCTTTTTCGCAGGGCTGTTTCCGGTAATATAGCGGCGAATAAATTGACGCTGGGCATCCATCCCGAGGAAAAAATTTCGTTGACCTTTCAGACCAAGAACCCGGGAGCCGTGGTTTGCCTGCGGTCGGTTGACATGGAATTCAATTACCACCAGGGATATTCGGGGCCGAAGCTCGATGCCTACGAGAAGGTTCTCCTGGACTGCATGATAGGAGATCAGACTTTATTCTGGCGGCAGGACGGGGTGGAACTGTGCTGGGGCTTCTTGACGCCGGTGATTAATGAATGCGAGATCTGCGGGGACCGGGCGCGGAAGCTCAGGTTCTATGAGGCGGGGTCCGCCCCTTTGGAAGATGAAGAATGATGACCTCGTAAAACTTACCATCCCCGCCTTACCGACGCCGTCAAATATCAGTCATCTTGGGTTGTTGTAATAGGTTATGTTAAAAATGCGTATTGTCAGGAAACAAACCCCAAAGGATATGGCAGCGGCCGCGGTGGATATTTACGCGGCCGAATGTTTGAGAGTGGTCGAATCCGGGCGGGATTTTATCGTGGCGCTTTCGGGGGGCGAAACGCCACTGGTCTTTTTCGGGCTTCTGGCGGTGGCTTCCAGGCTTTCATCGTCCGTATGGAAGAAAACACATATATTCTGGGTCGATGAGCGCTGTGTCAGCACAGAAGACTCTGCCAGCAACTACGGAAATGCGAAGCGGGTTTTGCTCGACCATGTGCCTATTGACCCGGGCAACATTCACCGGATGCCATCGGAGCTGTCGCCCGAGGATGGTGCGTTTTTTTATCAGAAGGAGTTGATAAAATTTTTCGGTTGTGAAACAGGTGGGATTCCACGCTTCGATCTGGTCGTATTGGGGGTAGGGTCGGATGGCCATGTAGCGTCTCTTTTCCCCGGATCGGCTCCGGCCGTGGAAGACGGACGGCTGGTGATGGCGGTGAAAGGCGGAGAGCCTGATGTATGGCGCCTTACATTGACATTACCTGTGTTGAATGCGGCGGCGCATGTGATTATCCTGGCCTCCGGCCGCAAAAAAGCACCGGTTGTCCGGGCGTTGCTGGGGAGATCGGGCTGGAAACCGGTGGCCCGCAAGGTTCGGCCGAAATCCGGGGTCATTTCTTTGGTTATCGACGAGACCGCCGCCGGAGAATTCGCCGCCGGCGGTTTTGAAGAACATCCAGCCCGCGAGGAGGAATTAAGTGGAAATAAAACCCGATGAGCTGGTGATCGCCGGAGATATTGGAGGCACGAAGACAACCCTGGGGATTTTTTCGGCCGGTGAGAAAAAGCCTATTGAGCATTTGACCCGTACCTACGAAAGCGGATCCGTCCCGAGCCTGGAAAAGCTTCTCGAGGATTTCGTGACGGTGCGTCCGGGGCCTCTGCGCGCGGCCTGTTTCGGTGTCGCCGGCCCGGTTGTAAACGGCAGGTGCAAAACCACCAATCTTCCGTGGGAAGTCTCCGAGTCCGGTATATCCCGATTGTTTGGATGGCGCAGAGTGAAACTCGTGAATGACCTTGCCGCCACTGCAACGGCTCTGCCGCTACTGTCATCCAAGGAACTCCATGTTTTAAACAAGGCCAGGTCCGCAGCCGGGGCGCCGGTCGCGGTTGTCGCCCCCGGAACAGGCCTTGGTATGGCTTTTTTGATTCCCCATGGAAAGGAGATGCTCCCGGTTTCCTCTGAGGGCGGTCATATGGATTTCCCCCCGATTTTGGACGGGCATTGTTCTTTATGGCGTGAACTGAAAAATCGTTTCGGGCATGTGAGTATAGAACGGGTGGTTTCGGGCCCGGGGCTCTTGGATCTTTACCGCTGGCTCCGAAGAGAAAGCGGGATCGCAGAGCCGGAATGGCTCAGCACCGAATTGTCCACCGGTGATCCGGCCGAAGTTGTTTCGACGACCGGCTTGGAACGCCGCGATTCCGTATGTACCGAAGCGATGCGTCATTTTGTGCGGATACTGGGGTCGGTATGCGGAAATGCAGCGCTGATGCTTGTGGCCAGGGGCGGACTGTATCTGGGGGGAGGGATCCCACCAAAAATATTGCCGTTGCTGGATGACGGCGGATTTATCGAAGCTTTCTGCGATAAGGGAAGATTTTCAGGCCTCATGAGAGACATTCCTGTCCGGGTGATAATGAATCCACGCGCCGCGCTTTTGGGCGCTGCCCGCGTTGCCCTGGACATGCGATGAAACAAGTGATACGGAAGGCGGTAAGTTGATTGGAGGAGGATGATATGAAAGACGAGTGGGATATCAAGGAATGCTTCGGCAGGCAGGCGGAAGACGTGCTCAGAGGGGAGATTCCATACAAGTGCCTGGAGTGCAGCCTGTTCGACAGGTGCCATAAAATAACCGTAGCCGCATGCCTTCAGTCGATATCGAATGACATAGGCCTACTTATAGAAAACGGCCTGGCAACCAACAGCCTGATGGGTTTCGATGAACTGAACGACCTTGTGGACTCCGGCGCCAAAAAGAAGCATTGATCGGAGGTGCCCGTTCCGAAGGCTTTTTCGAGACCGATGGATCGAATCACGCGGACTAACGTTGCCCCGCGCGGAAATGATGGAAAACCGCTTCGATCACGCCGCCTGCTATTGCGAGCGCCTTGTCCGATATTGTGAAGCAATGTTCGCGTATGCCTCTGGGATCCACATCACCAAGTTTCATGCCCTGCTCCACGTTTATACCGGCGCGGACCGCGCCCCTGAGCACGCCATCTATCTTGGTGGCAACCGGAGCATCGTCAATTGTGCCTATTTGATCTCCGGCCCGCACCATCGCGCCGATTTCCTTCGAGGTTTTCCATAACCCGGCCCGGGGTGCGTGAATGACCCTGTCCATTGTAATTCCCATCACCGCGCCCGGAGTGCCGGTGTTGGGTTCGGCACGACCCGAATCAATCGCCCTGCCGAGAAAATGCCCGCGTTTGGTTTCCACCACGCAATGGACGTCCCGGCCTGCCGTAAAACCCGGCCCCAGCCCGATGACGAGCGGCGCGTCATTGATCGAGGTCCCCAAATTTTTTTTGGCCATGATTCCATCCACAAGCACTTGCGGCTGAATCGTGTGTCTTATCTCGCAGAGCGGATCGACAAAGACCGGGATTTCATGCTTTTCCCATAATGCGGAGGCCTGGGCCGGGGAGTCGACAAGAGCGGCCGCAACCCCTTCAATGATTACCCGGCCTTCAAAAACAGCCTCACAGAACGAAACGGTACGCCTTACCGCCAGGGGATGATCGATTTCGGTGATCAACACGTTGAACCCGCACCTGTTAAGCCTCCAGGCGGTTCCGGATGCGAGGTCACCACCTCCACGCACGAGCACCGTAGTGTTGGACGGAACAACCATATCTATAATACCGGTATTTTTTACTTTATTATTCATTGAAGTCTCCAATATTAAACAACATGAGCAGTATCAAAAAGTATTAAATTTTATAAAAAAAATAATTAGACCGTATTGAAATGCTGAAGTCAACAGGTAATTATATTGCTAAATCCAACGTCAAATTTTCCCATTGGCAATGTGGCAAAGGTATTTCGAGACCAGCGAAAATTCTTTTCCATTCGACGCGTCCGATTGCAATATTAATCCTTTCCTTTACTGGTTCTTCATGGCATATAGCGGAAGAACCGCCGACGTGTTTTGTCGGACTTCTTTTGAATGTGAAAGGCCATGAGTACAGAGCGCGAAGAAAAAAAGAAACAATCCCACCCATGGGTCGTTTTCAGCATCATCTCAGGATGCTACTTTTTTGTCTATTTTCATCGGGTATCCACCTCAGTGATTGCCCCCGACCTTTTGGAGACATTTCATACCAATGCCACCGCACTTGGATTTATGTCTTCCATGTATTTCTATTTCTATGCCCTGGAACAGCCCATGGTCGGCTATCTTTCCGACCGACTGGGGCCGAGGCGTGTTGTAGGGTACTGGACCATGCTGGCCGGAGCCGCCACTATTTTGTTCGGGTTGGCCCCTTCCGTCGGCTGGGCGTCAGTATGGCGGGCACTGATTGGTTTCGGTGTGGGCGGGGTCTATGTTCCCGCATTGAAAGCTTTTTCCCAGTGGTTCAAGGCGCGTGACTTCTCAACCATGGCCGGGCTTTTGATGGCCGTGGGCAATCTGGGCGGCATTGTCGCTACGACTCCGCTGGCCTGGATGGCCGGGACATGGGGATGGCGAAGCCCGTTCTTCGCCATCGGGGTCGTCACATTCGGGCTGGGTGCCGCGGTCTTGATATGGATAAGTGATTTCAGCGCGGACAACGCCGTTTCCGACGAAAAGCAGGGCGCTTCCCCGGCATCGGCCCCGAACAAGACACCGTCCACCATCCGGATTCTCGTTTCCTTTCGATTCTGGGTCCTGGCCGTTATCTTTGCCGGTTTTTTAGGCGCCTTTATGTCCCTTCAAGGTCTGTGGGCCACACCTTACCTGGTCTCCGTCTATAGCTTGGATCCCGTACGGGCCAGCTGGTTCAATATGTTGATTCCCGTCGGCTTCGTGGTCGGTGCGCCGGTTTTCGGCCGAGTTGCGGACCGGATGTTTCGAAACAAGGTCACCATGCTTATCATGATGTTGGCCCCAAAAACCGCCATCTGGGTTATTCTTACCTATGGCTGGCATATCACGGGCATTCCGGCAATGGGTTTTATGCTTTTTCTTTTGGGAGCGCTTGCGGGTGGATTTACCACTGGATTGTGGGCGCTGGTAAACGAGACAACTTCCAGGGAGATTTTGGGCAGTGTCTCGGGTTTTTTGAATACCGCTCCCTTTTTAGGGATGGCTGCCATGCAGGTGATCACCGGCTGGCTCCTGGACCGTGCCGGCCGGGGAGTTGAAGGGGCCTATCCGCCGGAGGCCTTCCAGGCGGCGTTTTCGTCTTGTCTCCTCGTGATGGCTGTTTGCCTTGCCCTGTGCATCGGATTCAGGAAGCAACTGAGCAAACCACGCGCCGGAGCCCCTTTTTGATGCTTTTCATGAAAACTTTCAAAAAATTTATGTTTTCAACCAAGGGAGAGGTAATGGGAGATGAAGATTAGATACATTCTGGCAGCAGTCATCCTTTTGTTGAACTTCGCCTGCAGCGATTCAAACTGCAACAATCCCCTGTATGGTTCCATGCAGCAAATCCTGGATTCCGGCTGGGAGGACTATTCAAGCGACAAGCCCGGCTTCGGCGGAGGTTTGGCGATGCAGATCCTCTCCCCCGGCTGCGATTGCTTCCTGAGCACCGCCATGGGAGATGTGCGGGATTATTCGAGCTTCAGGTGCGCCAGCACCACCAAGACCTTCACGGCAGCGGCGGTCATGCTTTTGCATCAGCAAGGGCTGCTCGATATTCATGATTCCATCACGGAGAACATCCCTGGAACTTCAGATCCCTATGTACCGGATAGTCCGGAGTATGACATCCCCTTCAAAGGGCAGATAACGATAAAGCTGCTTCTGATGCACAGGGCGGGCGTTTTCGATTTGGCAAATTCAGATATCCCTGAAGATAAAGGACCTCCATACGGTGGTAAGAATTATATAGATTATGTAAAAGACAGCGATCCCTATCATCCGTTCACATTTGATGAACTCCTGGGGGTTGTGGCTACGTATCAGCTTTTTGAATTCGAGCCCGGGGTCCGCTACGGGTATTCCAACACCGGTTACTCCCTTTTGGGAAAAATCATCGAACAGGTTTCAGGGGTTAGCTACAACGATTTCATCATGGATGAACTGATTGTGCCGAACGGCCTTATTGACACCTTTCCCTTGTCGGACTCCCATCAGACAACTCTGCCGGCTCCGTTTGTTCCAGGCTATATGTATACCGGAGATGCGCTCACCGATGTGACGGAAGACAACCTCACTGCCAACATTGCCGAAGGGAATGTTATTACAACGCCTTACGATCTGGCCTTATGGTGCAAAAAGCTTATGACAGGCGAGGCGGGTTTGACGACCGAAACGGTCAACATGATGATGGAGGCGGCAGAGCCGCAGGCGGAAGGCTCCGAAAGGCTGTACGGCCTGGGGCTTGAATACGTTCCTTCTCTGGGCTGGGGGCACAACGGTGCCCACCCGGGGTATCTCACCGACATGTACTATGATCCTGAAAAAGAAGCATCCCGGGTCATGTTCGCCAATGTCTGGAATGTGGCCGACGAAATAACCTCCCTCAAGGCCCAGGCTTTGGCCATGCGCAGCATGAACGAGAAAATAACCGCCCTGCTGGAGTGATTGACCAGGCTGGAGTTCCCCGATGAGAGATTTGATCTTCTCCGTAGGTCGGGTTTCCATACCCGACACTTTATCGTTGTCAGCGAAGCGGTTGTCGTTGTCGTCATCGGCTTTTTGGAGTGTCAAAACGATGTTTTGACCAGGCTCGCACCCGGGCGCCTGCGGCACGTGTTGGTGTTTGTGACACCGCTGCGCGGTGGTGTAAGTGGTGAACCACCGGTGCCCTCGAAGCGAGGGTTCACCGATGAGACATGTTACTGACGCTTGGGAGTCTTTAATTCACCATCATGGTATAAAATCCACTCGCCTCGGGCATGGGTGAAACAGCCAGGAAATAGGACCCTTGCTGGGTGGTCCAGGATATGGCCCCCGCCTCCATCCCCATAAATGCGCCGTTTTCGTTGAAGAGGATCAAGGCATAACAGTCGCTTTCCGTGGTTACCTCGATGTCCACTTCCTGCCCCGGCGACACGGTATCCAGACGGAACCAGTCCGATTTGAAAAGATCAACCGTTCCATTGATCACATCGCCTGGAGCAATGGGGGGAACCTGTGCCATGGGATAAGCCCTGTATCCTCCGAAAAGCAGTTTTTCCTTCCCGTCTTCCTGGATAACGCGGATGCTGCTGTCACTGCGGTTGTTTAAACCGGCAACAAATGCCGTGGCGTCATTTTGCGGAACCGCCGTACTCTCCTCGTCCCACAGGAGCAGACCATCTTTTTCGCTCAATACGGCAAAAGGGCATCCCCACCTGATATCGTTCCAGGCGACATTGTCAAATACATAGGGACCCAGCCTGTTTTTCCAGGCATCTGAAATTCCAACAGGAGTCACTTTTTCTCCAATAATGGAGCGGACATATCCTCCATAAGGGTATTCATCTCGATCCGCTCCGCTGCTGCCGGACTGGATCATGACGAAATAATTCCTGCCATCCCATTGAAGATTTTTAAAACTCACGGATTCTGTCCGGTCGTCCGCCATGTAGGTTCCATTCTGGTAGGTCAGAACAAACGTATTTGGGTTTTCATTTTGAGCATTGATTATCCAGGTGAATGTACCATTGCCATTATAGATTATCTTGTCATAACCATATTTTTTCACATAAATGCCTTCAAGTTGGGCCGGATTCGTTTCTGAGTCATAGTCCGGAAGAGCCGGCGCCGAGGGTTGAATCCCGTATTTTTCCCTGACAGCGTTTTTGAGACATTCCCGAACGACCGCCCATGGCAGATTTTCAGCGGTGTCGGAATTGGTCAGGACCACCGCCCCCAGTTTTTTATCCGGCAGCATTTCCATCAAGGAGAAGTAATCGCCGGTACCGCCGTTTTTCATCCAGGCCCTGCCGGCATACTTCATGGCGGGATCATCGATGCTGTCCAGGCCCAACCCCGGCTGAAACATGGAATCGATGTCCAGTTCCGACCGTTCCGCTTCTCCCAGCATGGCCACGGTTTCCGGCTGAAGGAATTGCCTGCCGTCCGGGGTCCTCCCTTCGTTGTTCAGCATAGTCATGAACTTTGCGATATCGGTGACTGTGGTGAACGCGCCCCCCGTCGCTCCGAAAGTGCAGTTGGTGTGTTTCGTTTCGGAGACCTGACCGCCCATATAGCCCAGGGCCAAATTCTCCCGGATTGCCCGTAGAGACGTTTGTGTCATCCCGAGAGGTTCAAATAATTCCCGTTCCATAAAGTCAGCGAAGGTTTCGCCGGCAAGTCCTCCCTGCCTGAGCGCAATTTCACCGGCCAACACGAACCCCGTGTTGGAGTAGACGACCATCTCTCCCGGCGGATGGCTTGGATAATCCGTACTCAGGTATTCCATAAGGAAGTCCATGTACAAATCGCAGCCGTAGGCCTCCCAGCTTTCCCCGAAGAGGAATCCGGCGGCGTACAAATCCCCCGGTATGCCGGAATGGTGGTTCAGCAGACGCCGAACCGTCATTTCTTGCAGCTGAAAAGGGTAACGAGGCGCCATATCGAATTCGGGAAGATAATTCCCTACAGGGTTATCCAGCCCGATGAGCCCCTGTTCATAAAGTTTCAACAGGGCCACGGTGGTCAGGGTTTTGGTGCCGGATCCCAGCATGAAGACGGAATCGGCTGTGGCGGGAATTTCGTTTTCCTTATCCGCCCAGCCAAAGCCTTCGGCCCAGATGATTTCATTATCGCTGACTAACGCAATACTGAGACCAACCGCATCCGCCTTTTTCATCTCTTGGCTAATAAAATCAGAGGTATCTTGAATTGTTCTACTGAATCCGATAGTGTGCGACGAATCACAACCGCCAGCAGCAAGGATAAGTGCCAACATTACCAGCATAGCAATGGTTAATTTTACACGCCGGACAAAACGATTCATTCTGAACTTTATGTTATTAAATGGTTCCATTTTTAAAAATTCATTTCGATTCCTTAAAAGTTTTAGCTATGCATCAGATATCATTATTATTTGATAAATGATCTCGTTCGATGGTCTCCATTCGAAAATAATTCTTTTTGTCCAATTCGGTCCGTTATGTCAAGCTATAAATCACTTTTCACGAAAATCCAATTTCCTCAAATTTCCTATCCGGTGATTGAGAAGAAAAAACAGGCCAAAAGGGGTTAGACGGCCTTTGCCCTTTTTTCAATGACCGCCAGAATTTTTTTGATGATTGGGAGGGATCCGTAGGTTTTCTGAAACGCTTCCGCATGGTTCGGTTGAAGAGGCGAAAAGATTTTGCATCGCGCCAAGATGCCAAGGCGCAGAGAACAGCCAGAACAGAGGAATAAGGATACTCATCGGTATAGCGCCTGCGGCGCGTGTTGGTGTTAGTGGCACCGCTGCGCGGTGGTGTAAGTGTTAAACCACCGGGGCCCTCGAAGCGAGGGTTCACCGATGAGAGATTTGACTTTTCCCGTAGGTCGGGTTTTTATCCCCCACATTTTATCGTTGTCAGCGAAGCGGTTGTCGTCATCGGCTTTTTGGAGTGTCAAAACGATGTTTTGACCAGGCCCGCACGCACTTTTTTTGTTAAAACGTCGTTTCGATTTCGAGGCTCCTTTATAACCGATCTGCTTATACAGGCGTCGTCAAGTATTTTATTCCCGTTCGGGAATAAACAGATAGCTTCATCCCTTTACGGGTGTTAATATTCCCGATAGGGAATAAAGGCGCTTTTCGTCAAGGAAAAACCATTTTTATACCTGGAAAAACCACCACGCCCCCGCATGGGGGGCAACTCATTTCGCCAATAACGGACATCGCCGGCTCCAGCGAGGCCATCCGGCCCGAAACGCCTCTAAACGGCGGCGCACATCGTCGTCCAAAACCCTTACGTTATACCGATTTTCAGCACTCCGCACGCTGATTGTATCACTGGACCACCTCTTGTGGCCCTGGTGACCTT
>JAWOBE010000118.1:0-3073 GCA_046498185.1 Desulfatiglandaceae bacterium
AAGCAACATCTCATCAAATACGGCGACCCTAATCGTATTGCCGGCGATTATGATTTGGCGGACGAAAAGTTGAAAGATCGCAGAAACGGGTATATCGTTAAAAATCGATCACACGGCGGGTAATATGCTGAGATTTCTCCAAATGATGCCCAATCTCCAATAAAAGCAAGATTAATCGAGCCCAAAAAGCCGGCACGAGGGAATGAACGAGGTGTCATGGAACGAATAATGGTTATAGACGATGAGAGCCAAATCCGGGATTTGCTTGCTGACATTTTACAGATAACTGGATATGAATGCCACCTGGCGGCAAGCGCAGCCGAAGCCCGAGAATTACTTAAAAAAAATGAGTTTTCGCTTGTTCTGAGTGATATCAATATGCCCGGCGAATCCGGACTTGATTTTGTCCGATTTTTGGCGAAAGCCTACCCCCTTACAGCGACGGTTATGGTCACAGCGATCGACGATCCGTTATTAGCCGAAGATGCTTTGAAAGCCGGAGTGTATGATTACATAACCAAGCCCTTTGAAATGAACAGCGTGTTGATCAGCGTCTCAAACGCATTGAGGCGCAGGGAACTCGAAATCGATAACAAGGCCTACCAGGACGGACTCAAGCAGCAGGTGGCAGAGCGAAGCGCCGCATTGATGGCGAGCGAAGCAAGGCTGAGGGCTATTTTCGAGGCCACCGCTCATGTAGCCTTCATTATGGTCGAAGAAAGGGACACCGCGGCTTTAATTGTTGAATTCAGTCCCGGCGCCGAGCGTTTACTCGGCTTCTCAGCTGAAGAAGTCACAGGTAAACGGGCATCAATTCTCGATCTTCCCGACGAAATGCTGGTGGGTAACAAAAACGACTGCTCGAACATTTCAGGCTTTACCAACGAATTGAAAATGACACATCGCTCTGGAAAAACCATCCCGGTTATGTTCACTGTTTATCCTGTCAGGGATGAGCAAGACTCCATAATAGCCAAACTGTTGGTAATTATCGACATTTCCGAACGAAAAAAGGTCGAACGTGATCTGGAACAGAGCATGGAGAAAGCTGGAAGGGCATTGGAAGGAACGATCCAGGCCGTTGCCCGCACGGTTGAAACCAGAGACCCGTACACGGCTGGGCACCAGCAGAGAGTCGCGGAGCTGGCAGCTGCTATAGGTACGGAAATGACCCTGAGTAAAAAAATCGTGAAAGGCCTTCGCATGGCGGGTTTGATACACGATCTTGGAAAAGTGGCCATACCCTCCGGCATCCTCAGCAAACCCGGAAGGATAACCGACATAGAATTAGCATTGATAAAAACACATCCGAGAATCGGTTATGAAATACTAAAAGACATTGAATTCCCGTGGCCGATTGCAAAAGTCGCCTTGCAGCACCATGAAAGAATCGATGGGACGGGTTACCCTTTCGGTTTGAGCGGCGATAAAATTATCCTCGAAGCCAGGATCCTCGCCGTGGCAGATGTAGTTGAGGCTATGGCTTCCCACCGCCCTTACAGGTCTGCACTGGGCATTGAAAAAGCACTGGAGGAAATTTCTAAAAACAGAGGGAAACTATATGATGAAGCAGCCGTGGATGCATGTGTGAATTTATTCACCCAAAAAGGCTATAACTTGAATGCGGAACAATAAGGATCAATTTTGATGAGTTCGTAAAAAGTACCATCCCCGCCCTATCGGCGTCGGGGTCGGGATCGGTATCGGGGTCGAAAAGGTCGCCGGTCAACTTCCGATACCGACGCCTACAGCGACGCGACCCCGAGGGAGGGGGTTGTTTTGACTTTTTACGACGTCGTCAATTTTCATCCAGTTGTGCCTCCACAACCCGATACCGTCTGCCGTAATCCATGCTCCGTTCCCTCACGGAAAAACGACCGGTCGCTTCAATCATGCGAAGCGCTTTTTCCGTATGCCAAGGCGCCGTTTCGATAAACAGCCACCCCCCGGGAGCCATATGCATAGGCGCAGCCGAAATGATTCTACGGATGTCATCCATTCCATCCTCTCCCGCGGTGAGCGCGGTTTTAGGCTCGTAATCCCTTATTTCCACCTGGAGTTCCGACCATTCTGACGTGGACACATAGGGAGGGTTGGAGGCAATAACATCAAAGCCGCAGGACCTTGGGGAAAAAGGCTCCAGCCATTCACCAAGCACGAAGTCGATTCTAGACTTCAACCCATGACTGCTCGCATTTTTACAAGCATAGGCCAGAGCCTCCGGGGAAATATCGGTTGCACAGATATACGCCCCCGAAAGGATCGTTGCGAGCGCCACCGCGATTGTCCCGCACCCGGTGCCAAGGTCAAGTATCCTGACCCCGGGTCTTTCAGGACGCCCTTCTTCGGACAAACGTGTTAAAACACGATCAACCAGCAACTCGGTTTCCGGCCTGGGGATCAAAACTCCCGGACCCACGGCAAAATGCATCGACCGGAACTCCTGTCCGCCAGTTATATACTGAACGGGTTCCTTTGCCACCCGGCGTCTCACCAAGTTCCGAAACCGCCCTATTTCGTTTTCGGTCAGGGGTTTTTCTCCATTTAGATAGAGATCCAGGCGTTTCACTTCAAGACTGTGAGACAACAGTATCTCTGCGGTGAGTCTGGGTTGATCGATCTTTTTTATTTTCAGGTAGTCAGACGAAACTCTCAAAAGTTCCGCTATAGTCATCGACGGCATATAATCACGAAGCACTCCGTTTGAGTTCTTCAGTCTGGAAATAAGTGATTATCGGATCTATCAGTTGATCGAGGTCCCCCTGCATTATACCTTCCAGCCTAAAAAGGGTAAGCCCTATTCTATGATCCGTGCATCGACCCTGGGGAAAATTATAAGTCCGTATGCGTTCGCTTCTGTCCCCGGAACCGACCATCGTCCGCCGTTCCTCAGAAATCCGGCTATGTTGTTCGGCGCGTTCCATGTCCAGCAGTCTAGATAGAAGTACTTTCATAGCTTTAGCCTTGTTTTTATGCTGGGACTTCTCATCCTGGCAGGTAACCACGAGCCCGGTGGGAAGATGAGTTATACGAACCGCCGAATCGGTGGTATTTACATGCTGCCCGCCGCACC
>JAWOBE010000127.1:0-5897 GCA_046498185.1 Desulfatiglandaceae bacterium
GTGCCGGTGCGGGTGGGACCGGCGGTGGTGGCCTGTCCGGCGATTCCACCTCAGCGGCTGCGAACGGAACCGCGAACACCGGTGGCGGTGGTGGTGGCGGTGGGTCCGCCGCCGGGGCAACCGCGGGTGGGAACGGTGGCTCCGGCATCGTCATCATCAGCTACACGGGATAGGTGCCGGCTCGTTTGATCGCGCCACTCGGTGCCGCACCGACTTGCACGCCGAGAAGCCTCAGCTCGTGATCACGGCGTCATCACGAACGGGCGGCAGCCGGTCGGCACCGGCGGGCATCCAGACGCCCCGGTGCGATGCGAGACGTCGTTTGAGCCCGTCGTGCGGCGTCACCTCCTTTGGCTCGCGTCACGTTTCGTGAGGACGAGATGGTGCTGAGGTGTCGGGGCGTGAGGTCAGCTGATGAGGTGCGGCCTCTCAGCTCTGCTGCTCCCTGCTGGATCCTGATGGCGGTTCTCGCGTATGGATCGACGGCACTTGAAGCTGGCCCCGGAGGCCGGCCGGAAACGTGGAGGCGGTTGTCGGCATCCCGCTGAGGTGTCCTGCGTCCCCTTCCCTGTCGCACCCCTCGGCGAACATGAGTTGTTCGCGCGACCCCGCGCGCAGCCGCGGTCCGGACCGCGACCGACAAGCGAGAACCATGTGACGGCGTACCGCATCACGCTCCATGCGCGTCGCAAGGCCCGGGCGCTCGGTCTCACGATCGGTCAGGTGCACCAGGTCATCGACGTCGATGACGTCTGTGAGACGATGCCGAACGCTACCGATGACCGCATCGGCAAGCGTGTCTACGGTCGTGTCGGAGCGCGAGAGTTCCACGTCATCCTGGTGGTCAACCCGACCGACAGCCTGCACACTGTCACTACCGTGTACGAAGTGGATCGCAAGGACTTCCCGGACGGCCGAATGAGACGGAGGAAGCGATGAACGAGCAGCGACCTCGGTGCGCCGTCTGCAACCTGGGTGGCCACCTCGTCGACGAGCGCATCACCGAGACCGATGACACCCGTGCGGTGATCGTCGTCGTGCGTCATGTCCCTGCACAGGTCTGCGACCGGTGTGGCACGACCACCGTGACCGACGAGGTCGCCGAGGAGCTCGAGCGGATCGCTGATGCCCAGCAGGGCAACGCCGTCTCGGGCAGCGTCGTGGTCGACTTCGACCAGCGGCAGATCGCGGCGGCGGGGTAGCCCGTTTCGAGTCCCCCTCCCGCCGGGCACAGGGTCTTTCGTGGTGACTGGATCAACACCAGCGGACCTCAGGCCACGAGCTCAGGCGACCACCCCCATGCGGCTCTCGGATGAAGGGATACCCAGAGATGGAAAAGGGTTGCCCGATTTTCGACACGTGGCAACGCACATTTGTGATTCCGTGAAGCGGCGGTTAAAGGCCAAAGGTGCAGAAGGAATTCAGGGCGAATTCGGCATCGGTCTTTTGAGTTTCTGGACAGTCGGCCAGAACCTCAGTATTAGATGTTGCGGAGCCGATGGAAGTACATACGAAATGACCATGGCCAAGAACTCACCGGAATTCTCGGTTTTTAAGAAACGGGTATTGATCCCTTTCAAGGGAACAGACCTGATGGTCTATCCCCTGTTACCGGGGTTGCGGCTTTTGACCGGTGAGAAGATCCAGCGCTACCTCGCCTCGGAACTCAGGGACCGGATAAAGGAGTCGGGGGTAAAAATAGAGGTTGTAGATCGGACGAGCCGGACAGAGCATCTTGTGGTTCCGCGACAATTTACCGGGCGATTGCTCCATGACCTGAGAGCTGCCGAGACCGCGCCGGGTGATATTTATTTAGAACTGTACCTCAGCGATCCGGGTTCCGGCAACCAGGTGGGATTATATCGACGCGGTACGCGCGTTTTGCCCTCCATTGTCGAACTCGATCATTTCCAGAAAGAGCCGTGGACCGCGGGGTACCTTCAGGGTATTCT
The DNA here is from genome assembly GCA_046498185.1 of Desulfatiglandaceae bacterium. Lineage (GTDB taxonomy): Bacteria > Desulfobacterota > DSM-4660 > Desulfatiglandales > Desulfatiglandaceae > CAYXDR01. The sequence continues at coordinate 1,953 of JAWOBE010000127.1, forward strand.
TGATGTTTCGTTTCTGAATCTTACGCCGGGAACTCGTCAGGGAATCATTCATGACGAACAGTTTGACGCTTTTTGCAGGGCCATGGAGCCGGTTGAAAAGTATCTGCAGCAGGTAATCGAAGAGCAGCGCAAGGCCGAAGAGGAACGGTCCAGTCGTCAAATTCTGCGCAAGGTGCAACGTGCTCTCAGGGAGGCGTTTCTGCGTCTTCCGGAGGAGGAATATGATTGGTTCGATATTCATGTCGGAAAAAGCAAAAAAAAGAAGGAGACTCTTTTTTCTGCAGGATCCATGATTGGGTCGGTCCCCGAGGAGGATGGCCGGAAAGGTGAGGCGCACGAAGCCGTTCCGGAATTTAACGGTGATCAAAGAAGGCAGATGGAGTTTTTTGAGTTTGCCGGACCGCTGTTCAGTGCACTAATTTCGCCAAAGTCAAGTGTGGTAGCGGTTGACAATCGCAAGAAATATCGTGCAGTTTGCCGGGATCGCTCACGGCGGACCGTTTTGGAGAATCTGGCATATCGCTGGGAAATAACGGATGGAGAAGGTCGACTCCAGGGAGGTGATGATGAATCAGTGGTTTTTATTGCGCCTTCAGAGCCATGTCTGACCACATTGAGGGTAGTTGTGCGCCAGGGGGATACGGAATGCACGGATGAAGCCTTGATAACCATCACCGATTCACTCATGGACTCCTCGGCCGGGGTCGGAGGAACGCACAAAGGGCTACCGGGGTATACGTATCGTTGGGCCCCGGCAGAAATGTGGCGTTCAAAATTCGACGTGGACAAAAACGTTATCGTAATCAACAACGGACACAGGGACTTCGTGTATGCCGGAAAACAGAAAAGCCGCAAGCTTCGCTATATTTGTCGCCTGTTCTGCAAAGAGCTGGTCCGTCAGAATTTTCCAGGATTACCCACAGACGAACTCCTTGAACGGATGATCGAACTGTCTTTGTACACGGAAGAACATTTGAAGTGAGGATTTCATATAACCCGAAGATTTCCGATTAACAACTATTATTGAGATATAAAGATGACTTACAACCTTAAGACCGAGTACGCAAAACAACTTTACAGCCTCGCTTCTAATGTTGTGCCCATTGTATTCATACAGGATGACGGGATGGCCGAGTGCTCACGAATGGACTTCGATGACCGGTTACAGCACGTTGAAATCAGGTACAAAAGCGTTGCTGAGGAATTCGTGGATATCACACACGAATTGCTTCGCGTCGGTATGCAGTTTCATGACCGCTTTCCGCTTCTCACAGGGTCCGTGAACCACACGGATTTTAATCCGGGAATAAAGAATTTGGTAAAGCAAATTAGAACTGTTGTTGATGATACATACATACTTCATCGCATGTTTACTGATACTGGAATGCTTCCAATCAGTGGCGTTTTTTATGATGAGATACGCAAGGATATTAAGCGAGGAATCATTTCCATTGGGCGGAGCCTTCCTGTGGAGTCTGGTCCCCTGGCTGCCGCATGGCGTTTGCGGCTGGCCGATTTATCATGCTCGGTATACAGTAAGAAACTGACCAATGACCAGCGTCGGTTCGCATCCTATTTTATTTCGCATTTTCAAAATAAGGATCCTGTTGTACAGGAATTGTTCATTTATCTCAGACAGAACGTAGTCGGCTCGCGCCTTTCGAATGAAAATGAATTCGGAAACGCGTTGATCGGTTTGCGCGATAAGCTTGACCTCCCATCGTGGTTGCAACTTGAGACTCGCCAAAAGATCGATGGCCGATGGATATTGAAGCGATAAAATAGGGGGCAAATCCATTGGTTCAATATTCCGGCATTCCCGTTGTGACCTGCCCGGTCGTACCCCAGGCCGCCTCGCCTCACCCGTCCGCCACGGGCTGCGCCTCAGGCGAATCCCGGGCGAGCCTGGCCGGCGGGGGAGATTGAAATGGATGGACACTAGTTCCGGCGCCCGAATTTTGTTACAAAAGCCCGTGCGTGAAACTTTCCCTTCCGCCTGATGTTGTGATCTCGATATAATCCAGTTTCCTTTGCAACTCGGCAATCGTGGCTGCGCCGCCGTAAGTCAGCCCTGAGCGCAATCCGCCGATGATGTCCATGATAATCTTATCTTCGTCTTCCCGGTAGGGGACTTCAATTGAAAGGCCTTCCGAGGTTTTCCATTCGCCAATGCCGCCATAGTATTCCTCTTGGACTTCGCTGCTGGCCATTCCCCGATATGTTTTCACCGTTACTTGTTCTCCATTTTGATTTTTCTTACGAATCACGGGGCCGGGGGTGGGACGGGTTCCGGCCAGCATTCTCCCCAGCATGACAAAATCTGCTCCGAAAGCCAGCGCTTTGACGATGTCTCCCGGATACCGGATTCCGCCATCAGCCACTATCGAGCGATCCACCCGTGAGCAGTTTTTTATTGCCGTAAGATTGGGTACGCCGAAACCGGTCTTAATCCTTGTCGTACATACGGAGCCCCCACCGATCCCGACTTTTACGATATCAGCGCCACAGGAAGCAAGGTGATCGGCACCGGCGTAAGTCGCCACATTGCCGGCCATAATGCAGGCTTCGTCACCAAGCATCATGCGAATGTTTTTGAGGGTTCGTCCCACATATTTAGCATGGGCATGTGCAACATCAATACAAAAAAATTCTGCACCGGCGTCTCGCAAAGCTTCGGCCCGTTTCATGTCACTGGCCCCGCAGCCCACCGACACAAACACCGGATACCTGCAATCCTTGAACATACGCACATTATTTTCTATTGTCAGATAACGATGTAGAACTCCAATGCCGCCCTTTGCTCCAATAAAATTGGCCATGTCCGTCTCGGTGATCATGTCCATATTGGCTGTCATCAATGGCAATTCAAGAGACAGTTTTCCCTTTTTACACCTCATGGAAATATCGACTACTTTTCGGGATTCCCAGTGATTGTAAGAAGGGACCAGGAGAATGTCGTCATATGTGAAGGCTTTCATTGTAAAAACTCCTAAAAAAAAGTTTAAATTGATTATTATGATATTATGTTTCTGGAAATTTCGCAATAGAATCTCGGTACAGTGTCACCCTTGGACGCCTTGGACTTACGGCATCCTGAGCTTTTGCAACGACAAGGGTTTACGTCCAGGTCGTTGAAAGGCCATAATACCCTGCAGGTAGAATCTCTTGACATGCAACTATCTCTATTATAGAGTTTGAAAAGGACACGATTTTATTTTACGAAATGCTGAAAACCTTCCTCGTGGACGAAAAAACCATTGATCACCTGGAAAAAATAATTCAGGAAGAATCGTCACATACCGAAAAATTAGAAGACCTTCGCAAATCACACCCGACCCGGTCCGAAAAGGCCGTTTAAAATGCATCATTGGGATTAACTCAATGGTTACAAAGGGTACAATTCTCCCATGAAAAGGTCGATTTCCCAGAGTATAATCTTATTGGTCCCAGCCATTTTATGCATGGCAGGTATTTTGCTTGTAAAGCATATCCTTGAACTTCCGTTCGGTCAAACAAATGATGCCCTTCACAAAAAGAAGTCCGCCTTTACTCTCGATTTTTTAATCCCGAGCGCGACCTACATCGATGATCAAATGACCATTGGTGACATCATAAAGGTACGCGCCAAAAAGGAAACCTCTTTTTATGAAACGATACTTACATCCATAGCAGATTTGGTTCCCCCTCGATACCGGTATGTAGCGGATTTCATCATATTTCTCTTTTGGACCTTTCTCTTCATGACTTTCTTGAGAGTCTTCACCTTTATGGGATACGGAAGGGCGCTTCGGGGAAGCCTCTTTTTAGGGGGGGTAGTCTATTTTTTCATGCCTGATTTTTCACCTGGAAACATTGATGACAGTGCTTTTGTCGGCATTCCTGTGTCGATTATCATTCTGCGGTCATATGTTTCCCGGAGGAAGAGAAAAAGAGATAATATAGAAA
>JAWOBE010000053.1:0-7234 GCA_046498185.1 Desulfatiglandaceae bacterium
CGTAAAAGCGGCGTGTAGCCTGCTAGGCATCGATCCCGATGCTTTCCATGCCATGGACCGACGGAAGCTCACCCGCGTGTACCGCGCCAAGGCCAAGAAGGCCCATCCGGATCGCGGTGGAGAGAACGAAGCGTTTGTCCGGGTTCGGGCAGCTTACGAACTACTCCTTCAAAGGAAAGCCTGATCCTAAAGTTAATTTAAAATTTAGAGTAAACGATATAATGAAGTGGAATGGGATTTGACCGTTTCGTAAAATGTTTACCAGACGTCATATCGGTGAAAACCGGAATCCAGTTATTACAGGTAGTTGCAAAAACCTGGACCCCGTTTTACAACGGGGTGACGACATTACGACGCCATTTAAACATAGAGTAAACGATATAATGATTGAAAAATAGATGCGTCTATTGAATCGTTGTAATCAAGGACGGACTCATATATCGCGGATATAGCCCAGCTGGAGGTCTTCGGTTTTGTCAAAACAGGCAACCGCTCTCAGTTACGCTGTTCGATTTTCGGTTCTGGGGAAGTATTTCGGGCAACTTTGCCTCGTGCTGTCCCTCCTGACGGTTTTCCCGCTGGCTTTTTCGTTTTTGAGCGGAGAGACCCATATATCCGAGAGATACCTTCTGGTTATAGCAATAACGACAGGGATCGGCTGGTTGCTCGGCCGGATGCCCGCTGCCAGGGAGGTGCAGGTCAACGAGGCCATGGTCCTTGTGGCGTCCATGTTTTTGTTCACGCCTCTTGTGATGACGTTTCCCATGATGGGATCGGGGCTGGGTTTTTTCGACGCCTTGTTTGAAACCATTTCGGCCGCCACCACAACCGGCCTCAGCACTGTGAAAACACTTGATGGAATGCCGAAGACGTTTCTTTTCGCCCGGGCCTGGATGCAGTGGTACGGCGGCCTGGGTATAGTAATCCTTTCCCTTGCCCTGCTTTTCCGGCCGGGGGCGGTGGCCAAGCGGTTCGCGCTTACCGAGTCCAGTGAAGACGACCTGGTGGGGGGCACAAAAGCCCATGCACGTCATGTCCTTGGTGTGTACGTCGTTTTGACCGTGGCTGGAATTCTTCTGCTGGCGTCTGTGGGAGTCGGGTTCTTGAATTCATTGCTGTATACCCTGGCATCCGTCTCCACGGGAGGTTTTGCACCCTACGATGCAAGCTTGGCCGCCCTGGGTGGACCGGTTGCGCATTACCTGGTCATCCTTATTTGCTTTTCGGGATCGGTCCCTTTAATTTTCTACTACAGATTGTACAGCAGGAACAGGCGTTGGACGGCCGAAACGCTGCAATTGCGCGGTATCCTCGTTATGGGCGGTATCATGACGCTGTTTTTCGGCATTTGCCTTGTAACGCTTGACAGGACAACCTGGACGCAGGCTATTCATTATGCGCCGGCGCTGGTTTTTTCGGCCCAGTCGACAGCCGGTTTTTCGGTGATGGATCTTTCCGGATTGCATGCAGCATCCAAGCTGGTATTGATTATCTCCATGGTCGTGGGGGGAGGAGTGGGCTCTACTGCCGGCGGGTTCAAAATCCTGCGCTTGATTATCATCATCAACGTTCTCGGGGTCATGCTCAGAAGGGCCTGTTCCAGCAAGCATGCCGTGATAGCTCAGCGGACCGCAGGCCGGAGAATGGAGGACATGGATATCCAGGAAGCCCTTTTGATTGTACTGCTTGTCGTGGCGGTTATACTGATTTCCTGGATTCCCTTTGTATTCATGGGGTATTCTCCGTTGGACTCCCTTTTCGAGGTGGTTTCCGCCGTCGGGACGGTGGGTCTTTCCGCGGGAGTGGCCGGCCCCGATATGCCTGTTTTTCTAAAGGGGGTGCTCTGCGTCGACATGCTTTTGGGAAGGCTCGAAATACTGGCCTGGCTGGTGATGGTGTACCCTGGAACCTGGGTTGGAAGGAGGTTGACGTAATCATGAGAATTGCATTCGTTGGTGCCGGTGAAGTGGCCGTCAGGACGGCTGAATTACTTATCGCGAGAGGGCATGAAGTGATCATCATTGAAAATGACCAGGATAGAATCGATGATCTCTCGGATAATTTGGATTGTAGCTTCCTCAACGGCGACGGGAGCAAGCCCGCCATCCTCCGGGAGGTGGGCCCGGAGCAGACAGACGTGCTTTTCTGCCTGACGAACAGCGACCAGGCGAACCTGATCGCCAGCCTGGTGGGACGGTCCCTGGGCTTTAAACGGGTCATCCCGAGCATTCAGGACCCGGAATTCGAGGTGATATGCTGGGAACTGAGCCTTAAGGATACGATCCTTCCGTCGCGAACCATCAGTCGTTACCTGGCCGATATGGTGGAGGGTCTCGATATCCTGGAACTTTCCACGGTGATCAAAGGAGAAGCAAGGTTTTTTTCGTTCATAGTGGATGAAGATAAAGGGAAAACAGTCGCGGAGCTCAACCTTCCAAAAAATGCCAAAGTCGTCTGTTATTATCGTGAGGGGAAATTTTCACTTGCAGATGATTCAACGAAACTTTCAAAGGGAGATCAGGTTGTTATCCTGACGCATAGTGGAAGTCTGGGTGAGTTGCGGGAAAGGTGGGCCCCGAAAAGTTCGGACCAAAAAGGTTCTTGAGGCTGAAAAATTCGGCTCGAATGAATTTTGGATATAGCCGCAAAAACAAGGCTTGAGGTGTGCTTACGATACGGAGTCGAAGTTTGATTTAATTCTTTCTATGCGGAGAAGTCATGCGCAGCAAAATGAGAATTTCAGGGTTGGCGATTGGATTGCTATTGGTCATGGTGCAGGCGGCCCAGGCGGAATGGAACGGACCCTGGCCTGATACCGGACAGAACAAATGTTATGACACTACAGGGGAAATTTCCTGTCCCCAGCCCGGAGAGCCCTTTTTCGGGCAGGACGCCCAATATGGGGGACCGGCCAGGTCCTATACCAAACTCGGCGACGGTGGGGTGGAGCTGCCGGATAATTCCTCTCACGTGGATGACGGCGGTGAGTGGGTCATGACCCGGGACAATGTGACCGGATTGATTTGGGAGATAAAAACCACGGCGAACAAAGAAGATACCTACGCCTGGCAGGATGCCCAGGACGTATTTGTTGCCGGGTTGAAAGCTTCAAACTTCGGCGGGTTTTCCGATTGGCGCCTCCCGACGGTCAAGGAGCTGTCGACACTGGTAAACGCCGGTATCCTCTACCTTGGACCGACCATAAATACAGTATGGTTCCCACAAACGGTGTCGTCCAGTTACTGGTCGTCTACTGCTGACGCCAGCGATACGATCGGCGCATGGCGTGTTGAATTCGGCCACGGCGGCGTCGACTATTACCTCAGGTCTAATAATAACGGCTATGTGCGCGCGGTTCGTGCGGGACAGTCCGGGTCATTCGATAGTTTTATTATGAACGGCGACGGCACTGTGACCGACCTCCAAAGCGGTCTCATGTGGCAGATGGAGACCGCTCCCGGCACTTACACCTGGCAGCAGGCCCTGTCCTATGTGCAGGGGCTCAATTCGGAGAGCTATCTGGGGTTTTCCGACTGGCGTCTACCAAATCGTAACGAACTGCAGAGCTTGTTGGACTATTCTCAAGGGCACCCCTCCATTGATCCTTTGCTGGCTGCCGATACAGTGCCGTCCCATTATTGGTCATCTACGACCTGCGTGAAGGATACGAGCAAGGCGTGGCCCGTCGATTTCCGGCACGGCTACGTCCCTTCTTACGGTAAGTCAAATAGCTACTCTGTGCGCGTGGTTCGCGCCGGACAATCCGGGTCATTGGATGATTCGCTTATTTGGGTCACCATTGAACCGGAGGCGGCTCGACAGGCCGGTGCCCGATGGCGCCGAGCGGGTACCGGGGAGTGGCTGGAAAGTGGATATACCGAGGCTCTCGATCCCGGGGACTATACTGTGGAATTTAAGCCGATTCCCGGTTGGAATGCCCCCGCAAACCAGACGGTAAGTGCTTCTCCGGACGATCCAAAAGAAATCACCGGCCGGTACACCGCGGATTTTGCAGGCGGCGACGGAACAGAAGGAAATCCATACCAGATCAGCACTGCCGGCGAGCTGGATAATCTACGATATCATCTGGGGGATCCAGACCAATATTTTATGTTGACCAATGATGTGGATCTAGCCGCCGCTTTTTCCAACGAACTATCAGGGTGGGAACCTATCGGTACAGTGGAAGCCCCGTTTGCGGGCACATTGGATGGAAACGGCCACGTGATCTCCAACCTGTTTATAAACCGCCCGGATATGGACAATGTCAGCCTGTTCGGGGTCCTCGATGACGGGGCGCGGATCAGTAATGTTGGGATGAATGAGGTTTATGTCGTCGGCGGCAGCAATGTCGGTGGGCTGGTGGGCGAAAGCTTTGGAATCATCGATCGGGCGTATGTGAGCGGGCAGGTTTTCGGCTCTGAAGACGGCGAATGCATAGGCGGCCTGGTGGGTTTGAACCGCACAGGGGATGTCACCCAGAGCTATGCAGCGGCCTCGGTCACAGGTTTTAAAAATGTCGGTGGTTTGGTGGGGATGAATGACAACGGGTGTATTCAAGACGGTTATGCAACAGGTATTGTGCCCGGGATCGACGTTATCGGCGGTCTGGTGGGGCTGGCTCGTGGTGGCACCATTCAGCGAACATACGCAACGGGCCGGGTGGTGATCTACCAGGAGGGAGGGGATCAGGGCGGCCTGGTGGGTGTCTCTGAAAACGATCCCACGATCATTGATTCGTATTGGAATACGGAAACAAGTCTCCAGAGTCAATCCGCAGGTGGAACCGGCTTGTCAACGGCCCAGATGCGCGAGAGCGCCAGTTATTCGGTCTGGGAGTTCGGCGAGGGCAACATCTGGAACAGGGCCGACGCGTTGAACGGCGGGTACCCCTATTTAACCTTTTCCACCCTCCATACCATAAGTGTCTCGGTAACCCCTGAAAATTCCGGATACGTCGAGTGGGCCGGTGGGTACCCTTGTGGCGCCACGGCCCGACTGGTGCTGAATCCTGAAGCCGGGTATACCATTGGTTGGGTTTCCGGTTGCAACGGAATCCTGGACGGCAATGTTTACACCATTTCGGAGGTCACGCAATCCTGCAGTGTGACAGTACAATTTTTCAGTGATCACGAGGTTTTGCCTGGAAATGTGAATGGCGATGACGGAATCAATCTTGCCGATGCCATCCTTGCCCTCCAGGTTGTTTCCGGTGCACCCAGGTCTCATGCAGTTCACAGGGGTGCCGACGTGGATGGAGATGGAAGGATCGGTTTGAATGAAGCGGTTTTTGCGCTTCAATTCATCTCTCAAATGCTGGATTGATAGCCTGTCGGCCCCGACTCTTTCACCGATTCCCTGGGCATGAGCTTCAACCTCATCCCTGCCGGCACTTTCGTGATGGGAAGCCCAGCGGATGAGCCTGAAAGGTATAGCGATGAAACTCGGCATGAAGTAACTTTGATGCTCTTCTAAAAGTCTCCCGGCTGTCATATTATTCTCGAAGGCCAACCGCGGCATTTATAAGTCAGCGAATAACCCGGCTAAAATGGATTGATATTCCATTTTAGCCGGGTTCAGCCGGACACAGGCCAACGGCACATCCTTAAAATGTTATCTTCATACATTTTTGCATCGATATTGGATTATTCTATCGCAATTATTCATAAAGAATAACGGCTTGCCGACTACCCCTCTTCCACCTCCTTGTGGGTCATGTTGCCCGGCCTGGCCGGGAGGAGGTTATTCACCCCAATGATGAAAATGGCAGGGCCTCTATAGGAGCGGCGTACCCGTAGCGATTCCCGGATCGGTTGAAGCTCCGGAGGGGTTTTGACTCGCGCCAAGACGCGAAGGCGCAAAGAACTGCAGGAAAAGCGGGAGTGGATACTCATCGGTGAAAGGTGATGAGGACAAACACCCGGTAAAAGTTTTCGCTTGACACACCTACCAAATAAAGTACAATTGTACGCATGAAAGTGATAGCTGATACCAATACGTTCATTGCAGTCGCCCTTAATGAGCCGGAAAAAGACAGGGTTATCCAACTTACCGAAGGCTGCGATCTGGCAGCGCCGGATGTGTTGCCTTTTGAAATTGGTAACGCGCTCACTGCAATGATGAAAAAAGGCAGTTTGCACTCAGAGGAAATTCAAACGTTGTGGAAAATCATCCAGCGAATACCTGTTGAATTGAGGCGAGTTGATTTCAAGTCCGCATTAAACATAGCAGCGACCTTTAACATTTATGCTTATGACGCATATTTTTTAGAATGTGCTGACAATCTAAAATGCCCATTGATTACCCTTGACCAAGGAATGCTAAGAATTGCTCGAAAAATGGGTATTTTGGTGTTGGAGTAGATAAGATGAAAGTTTACACATATTCTGAAGCAAGACAAAGGCTTTCTGAAGTGCTCAATATTGCACGAACCGAAGAAGTTATTATAAGACGTAGAGGTGGTGAATCCTTTTCTGTCATCTACAAAAAAAGTCAAAAATCTCCTTTTGATGTTCCTGGTATCAATACGCGGGCAACCACGAGGGACATCCTTGATGCAATCAAGGATTCAAGATCAAAAAGTTGAACATCCCGAACCAATAACCAAACCTGTAAGAGCGACGTCCCCGTCGCGATAAATTTTCATGTTCTGTGGGAGCGGATTGTATCCGCGATATCCGCATGGTCCGGTCCAAGCGAGGTAATGAACCCGCGCCTAAAGGCGTTATATTCGATGACGCCCGCACACCCTTAGGTCGGGTTTTCATACCCGACACCTTTTGTAGGTGGAAGACTCGAAGGGATTTTGACTCGCGCCAAGACGCGAAGGCGCAAAGAACTGCAGGAAAAGCGAACGAACATCCTCCTTTACACCCGTGGTGACGCACCGGTGCCCTCGAATTCGAGGGCTCCCCGATGAGAGATTTTTACCGATTTCGCAGCCGGGACCATTTCCGGCGATATTCCTAGTCGAGTGACCAAAACAAATAACCGATAAACAATAACTGAAAAAATTAAAAAGCGCTAGCCATTGTCTATCAGGGCAGTGGTGAAGCACGAGTATTGACCGAGAGGTATCATAGTGGTCAGGGGATGATAATTTCCTCGGTTGTGCCATCCCGGACCGGCAACTGCGGCACTTAAAATATTTTTTCTGCCAGCGTTGCCCGACCGGTTTCCAGTGAGTACGGACTCCTGCCGTGATTTTCCCTTAATCCATCGGTTTTTCTCTGCC
>JAWOBE010000184.1:0-5439 GCA_046498185.1 Desulfatiglandaceae bacterium
CCGAAGTAAAGCCCCGGCGAACAGTCCCAGAGAACCGGGGGCCGAATCAATAACCACAAGCGGGAATCCATTCCGGGCCGCGCGTTTGATATGATAACCGGCAACAGGCGCCCACTGTTCCGGGTCTATATTCACCGTCAGAATCGCTTCTGCATGCTCGAGTCCGGAAAGGGGCGTTGTTCTCGCGGCTCCGATCGTCTTTTTCTCTATTTGACGTAGCAGTGCCTGTCCGTTCATCGCGCCGAGGTTTGAAACGTTGTTGGTTCCGAACAGGACTCTGGCGGTTTTTTGAAAAAGGTAGTTTTCTTCGTTCGTGCATTTTGAAGACCCGATAAATGCGATGCTCCCGGGGCCGTAATCCCGTTTTATCGCGGCCAGTGTCGAAGCTGCTCTGTCTATGGCTTCGTCCCAGCCCAGAGGCTCGAACTGCCCATTATTTCCCGGCGCAGCCGATCTCGCCAGCGGCTCTGTGAGCCTGTCTGAGCAGTTCAAATAATCGTGAGCGAAATGACCTCGCACACAGAGGGTGCTGCCGTTTACACTTTCCTTGATGCCGGCGGGTTCCACCTCCACGACGCGTCCGCCCGAGGCCCCCAGGGTCAGGCTGCATCCCACACCGCAGAAGCCGCAGATGGAATCGGCCTCGCGGTCCGGGGTGCCAGTGAAGCCTCCATACTTAGGAGATAGCGCCCCGGTCGGGCACATGGAGACACAAGTCCCGCAAAACGTGCAAATCGATTCCTCGAGCGGCTTTTCATAAAGAGTGGCAGGCCTGGAATCGAAACCCCGGTTGTTATAGTCGATGGCACCCGTGCAGACCAGTTCGTGATCGGCCCGGATGCATTTGCCGCACAGGACGCATTTGCTCAAATCCCGGACAATGAAGGGGTTGACGTCTTCATACGGCTTGAAATTAGGCATCCGGTACAGGCCTGTTTCGGCGATTCCCAGCTCCGCCGCTATCTTTCTCAACTCACACCGGTTGCCCTTGCTGCAGACTATACAGGATTCAGGGTGCTCGGCCATCATCAACCGAATGATGTTTTTGCGATGATTTACGACCCGCCCGGTGTCTGTACGAACGGACATCCCTTCCACAGCCGGCGTGACGCAGGATGCCAGAAGGCGGCCGGATTTTTCCTCCTCCACGAGGCACAGCCTGCAGGCTCCGTAAGGCTTGAGTTCCCGGTGGCTGCACAACGTGGGAATACGGATACTGTTTTCTTCGGCAGCCGACAGAATCGTCGCTCCGGTCCGGCACGTTATTTTCCTGCCGTCGATGGTCAGGGCGATGGTTTCCAAGAGGCTGACTCCTTTTGAATTTCCGAATGGAAACTACCTGAGCCCGGAGGCGTCCAGATAATGCCGGAGTTTTTCTTCGCCCCCGATGGTTATAATATGGATTCCGTCGCAAAGATCCTTCAGACCTTTGACGGTATCGGCGAAAAGCTCCATCGAGGCTTTTTCCTTGTCCGCGGCTTCGGCCAAGCGCCGGATCACCTTATCGGGAACCAATCCGGGTTTAAGATGCCTGTTTAGAAAGCGGGCCATGCCTGCGGTGCGAAGTATCATAACTTCCGCGACCACCGGGATTCCGAAGGGGCCTGTGCGGGCAAGGAATTTTTCGAAACGGTCCAGGTCGAATACCGGCGTGGTCAGAAAATATCCGGCACCGATCCGGGTGATCGCTTCCATTTCGCGGAGAGCCAGATCGGGCACGTTTCCGCCCCACGCGGATTCCACTCCCGAGCCGAGGAAAAAATCCGCTCCGTAGTCCATACTCCGTCCGTCCACTGTGCAGCCTTCTTTCATATGCTCCAGCACTGAGCCTATTTTTCCTGCATCCACGTGGAAGAACATCATTTCCTGAAGGCTGTCGCCGGTTATGCGGTAGTCTTCGGTGAACACCAGCAGGTTTTCTATTCCCGCCTTATGGGCAGAGAGGAGGTCTTCCTGAATCTGGAGCCGGTTTTTATCCCTGGTCGTGGTCTGGTAAATGGAATTGAAACGGTTTTCGCTGATAATCTCACACGCCTTTATCGTGTCGGCAGCCACCCCCTCGAACTCCACTTCGGAGACCAACACGCCGTCAACCCGCCCCCTGATCTTGTTCAAACTCTCGATCAGCCCACCGGTTTGCTGTTCCACGGGAGCCTGGACTTCTGTAGTGACGACAAATCGACCTTTTTTCAAAGCTTCTTTAAGTTTCATGAATACCTCCGGAAATCAGTGCCAAGCATCGTATCACGAAGTTTGAAGCAGCCCCGCCACTTCCTCCTTGAGCCTGGCAAGGGGCAGGGGTTTCGAGAAACAGACATCTGCGCCGTATTCTTTCATTTTCTTGAATTTTTCGTCATCCAGATACGCCGACAATACAATGATTTTGGTATCCTGCGTTTCGCTGCTGGATTTAATTTTCCTGCAGACTTCATATCCCTTGATATCCGGCATCATAATGTCCAAGATAAGTAGATGGGGTTTGAAATGGCTGATCTGAAGGTCGGCTTCGAAACCGTCCGCTGCAGAGATAACCTCGTAATCACGCTCGTCTTCCTCAAGAGCCTGGACAATGCTTTCGACGATTATCGGATCGTCGTCCACCACGAGTATCCGATTCCTGGCATCGGCGGGGATCGATTCGGGAACGGGAATACCCTGCGCCCCCATGAAAACTTCCAGGCTTCTTCGGTCGATCCTCCGATGTCCACCGGGGGATCTGAGTTCGCGGATATGACCCGACCTGATCCATCCCAGGATAGTATCGGCAGGGACGTTGCAATATCGAGCAGCTTGATAAACGGTGAGGACTTCTTCCATGGTTAAGCCTCCGATAAACAAAAAGTTCGAGATTTAACATTCCTGATTTACCGTGAAAATACTTCCCGGCCGGTGGGGGAATCCATTTCGTCGCCCTCTTTCAAAGGATGAACCGGAAGGCTTATCGTGAAAGTGGTGCCGACGGCCGGTTTGCTCCGAACCTTTATGTCGCCTCCGTGATCCCGGATGAAACCGTAACAAACCGCAAGCCCTAAACCCGCCCCCTTGAAGCCATCCTTTGTCGTGAAGAAGCTTTCGAATATTCTGGAGATATTCTTTTCGTCTATCCCGTGGCCGGTATCGGCTATTTCAACGAATACCGTTCCGTCGCGTTCATAGGACCTGAACGTTAGTTCCCCGCCTTCGTGCATGGCGTCTTTGGCGTTTGAAATCATATTCAGAAAAACCTGGCGCATCTGGTTTTTGGATGCCAGGATCTCCGGCATATTTTCGTCCAACTCGATGTTGAGCCTGATATTGTTTTCCTGTAGCTGTTTTTCATGCAGCATCAGAAGTTCGTCGATGATTATATTTATATTGATCGGGGCTTTTTCCTCCTGGTCCGGCTTTGAGAAGGAAAGCATTTTAGGCAGCAATTGAGCGAGCCGTGTGATTTCGGAAAGAGACATTTCGAGCAGTTTGCGTCTTTTGTTTTGGGTCGGAATTTCGGTCTTGAAGAGTTCGAGGGAATTCATTATCCCGTAAATGGGATTATTCAGTTCATGGGCGATCTGGGATGTCAAACGACCCATCGCTGCGAGCTTTTCGGACTGTAGCAATTGCTCCTGGGTGGTACGAAGCGCTCTTTCCATCTCGATGCGTTCGGTCATATCGACGAACGATCCGACGGTGGCGACTTCGTTTCCATCGTCGTCATAAATCATGGCGGCGGAAAGCGTTCCTTCGATGATTTCCCCGTCGCGCCGCACATAGAGCATCGAATGGGGGCGCAAAACCCCCGCTCCCCCGTAATCGGGGCCCCGGATCAACTTCATGATCTTGCGGGCCACGCCCTCCGGGTAAATTTTTGCGATATGCATTTTCCCTATCGTTTCCGAAGCCGGGTACCCGAGGGTCTCTTCGGCCGCACGGTTCCATATCATGATATTGCCTTCCAGATCAGCGGCCATTATCGGGTTTGGAGAACTCTGAATGATCTTGTTCATGAAGTCATGGGCTTCGCGGAGTTTTTTTTCCATCTGGTAGCGCTCCGTCTGGTCGGCGGCGATCCCTTCGTAGCCAAGGACATTGCCTTTATGATCGTAGCGGACATGACTCGTCAGCAGTACCGTTATTGGACCTCCATCCTTGCGTTTGAATTCCACTTCGTATTCGATGACCCTCCCGTCGCGCTCTATCATTTCCTGAAATTTCCGCCGGTCAGCAGGCCTGGCATACAAATCCCTGGTTATATCGATCCCCAGCAGCTCTTCTTTGTCCCGGTACCCCATCATCCTTATAAAGACCCGGTTGGCGTCAAGAATCCTTCCCTCTTTACTGCTTATGTAAACGCCGACCCCGACGTGCTCGAAGAGATTTCGGTACTTTTCTTCGGATTCGGCCAGCCTGGCTTCCCTGTTTTTGCGATCCGTTATATCCCTTAATATGCACAGCTTGGAAACCGTACCATCAGGGTTTTTTAACGGCAGTTCGGTAAGCGTAAATGTCCTGTCAGCCTTGGGGATGAAAAGATCGCGGTGGATCCGCCTGCCTTTGAACACTTCCGTTGCAATACACCACGGGCACAGCCCGGCCCTGTCGTCGATAACCTGATGGCATTTTTTTCCGGTGCCTTCCCCGAACATCTCACTCATGCGAAGGTTCATGTACTCCACTTTATAATCTTGATCGATTACATACATGCCTTCTTCAATCGTTTCCAGGATGGCACCGAGCATTTGTTTTTCTCTATCCATCGGTAGCCCCCATCATAGAAACACCTGTGGGAGGGTTCTCAGCCCGCCTGTTCATGGCTATTGTTGTCGGATGCTCAGATTTGGTGTAGGGATATAACAGTATCCAGTGCACGGCAAGACTTAGACGTCAGCGAGTTCACCGGGCGCAACTTGAATTGGTTGTATTGAATGATGCGGTCGCGATAAAACCTGAGATGTTAAAACTCTAAAGAGAATTCCCCAACGTGTCAATAGGAAAAAATGAATCTACAGTTTATATTTTGATTACATAGCAACACTCATGGAATTTTGCCCCGGCAGTTGGACTTTTTCCGGAACCTTCAAAATCAGGAGCTAAACATTCTTTTTGCTTTTATGTTCACCTGCGGGATTCCTTTTTTGATTTTTAGGGTGTGGAAATTTGATGAAACTTGAAGCCAAAGGAGGTCACTTTTGGATATTAAAGAGGTAACGGATAGGCTGGTTCAAGAGGTTGAAAAACTCGACTTCAAATATCCGGTTACACACGTCTACAACCCGCTCACATACGCTCGTAAAACATGGGATATATATACCCACACGTATGGAGAGGGAGAACGGGAGATAATTCTTCTCGGAATGAACCCCGGCCCATGGGGAATGGTCCAGACAGGGGTGCCTTTCGGCGATGTAACGATGGTCCGGGATTGGCTGAAAATCGAGGGCGAGATAGAAAGCCCGGTTAAAA
>JAWOBE010000204.1:0-6413 GCA_046498185.1 Desulfatiglandaceae bacterium
ATCGGTGAACCCTCGCCCCGAGGGCACCGGTGGTTCACCACTAACACTAACACGCGCCGCAGGCGCCACTAACACCAACACGGCCGCCCCGCGGCCCCACCAACACGCGCCGCAGGCGCTATGCCGATGAGTATCCGCCCCACGCTGTTCCTGCTTTTCTTTCTTTTCTTTGCGCCTTAGCGCCTCCACGCGATGCTCAAATCCGTCAGTTGTTCCAAAATCGGTAAGAGGTTATGGGCTGGTTTTATGGTGGTGGGGGTGGAAATGGAAGACATGGGTGAGGATGCCTGCGAGCATGGCGAAGAAGAAGAGGTTTGCGGGGATCTGGAGGTTGAAGTCGAAGAAGCTGTGAAAGGCCATGGAAACCAGGCCGCTCCAGGCGCCTGCGGCGAGGAAGAAATGCCTGGAATAGCCGATGTGCCTGAAAAACCTTCGGAGTCCCAAAAGCCCACGTACAAGCAGGTAGAGCCAGCCGGCGGTTAAAAGCAGGAATCCCGGCCAGCCGGTTTCCACCAGAAGCTGAAGGTAGTCGTTGTGGGTGTGGATGGAAAGCTGAGCGCTTTGCGCGTTCACCTGGAACACCGGCTCCACGATTTCGTAGTTTCCGGGGCCCACACCAAAGGGGTGCTGCTGAATTATAAGCCAGGCATCCCGCCACTTGTCGAGCCTGCCAAGATTTTCATCGATTTCCATGAACCGCTCGATCACCGAATCGAAACCTAGCTGGCCGCCGTATATCAATAAAAGAACGACGGCCGCCCCGCTGCCGATCCAGAAGCCCTTGCGCATGCCGGCGCCTGAAAACGCCATGGCGCCCAGAAAGGCGACAAAACCCAAAATCCCCCCGGTGATTCCCGCGCGCGAACGGGAAAAAACCAGTGCCAGAAGGATCACCACCAGCACAATGGCCATCAACAGCTGCCGGTTGAAACGATCTGAATTTATAAGGTGTTTCAGTTTAACTTTTTCGGTCTCCTCCCACGGAGAGAGGGAAAGAAGATAACCCAGCATCAGCGGCCAGGTCATCTCGATCATCCCCGCGAAGTGATTGCGGTTGATATAGCTTCCCCGGGCGTTTCCCAGGCCGGATTCATAGTATCCCAGGACCCCGGTGGAAGGAATCAACGCCTGGATCAAGCCGTAGAACGCCTCGATGGCCACAACCACCAGGAGCATAATCACGAGGGCCTTCAAAAATTTTCCGTCCCGAGAAGCCGCTCGTACAAGCATCACAAGCAGGAAGGCTGCAAGCCAGAGGCTCCATCGGCTCACGGCAAGGCCTTGCAGGTAGGAGACAGAGCCGGACCCGCAGCCGACCCCGAGTATTTCGCAGGCCTGGTCCAGGATGGAAGCCCGAAAGGGGCTCAATGTTTGGAGGAGTTCCGGTGGAATCGGCACAAGGAGAAAGAGCGTCCACGCAAAAAACGCGTACACCAGCCACGCTGCCAGCCCGTTTTCCCGGAACGTCACCTTGTTCCGCCACCAGGCGAAAAGAAAGGTGACATAAACCGCCGCCGCATACCACACCCACACCCGGGGCTGCACGGCCGCATAAATGACGGGCATCGTGGCGAGGATGAACAGTAAAAGGTAACGTTCAAGTTTCACGCACTACGCCTTTTCTTGAACAGAATGTTGTACACGCATTTGAAAAAGTAGGTTACCTGCGTCTTCACCGGGTTTTTACGGTAAGCTTCGATATACCTGCGCTCGGATTCCATGATTTCTTCGAGTGTTGTGGGCATGTCCGCATAGTAGGGCGGCAGCAGCCCGGGTTTCACCTGGCGTCTCAGTTGCCGATGCTCTGGCGTGTAAATCTCAAGGTACTGCCGGCTCAGCGGCCTCACACCCACGAGCTGAAGGTCTCCCCGCAACCAGTTGTAAAGCATGGGAAGTTCGTCGATCCAGCATTTGCGCATAAACGCCCCCCAGGCGGTGACACGGAAATCGTCCTTGAATTTCCCACCTTCTTTTAGTTTATTCCGCTCATAAACGTATTCCTGGAGATATTCGGAGTACGGGTGCATCGTTCTGAACTTATAAACCGTGATGGGTTTTCCATGAAGCCCGTACCTCTTTAAACTCACAAGTGGCCCGTAGGTCGGGTCGGGGTCGTCTGCGGGCGTCATCACCTTGCGGGCGACGAAATAAAACCTCTGCGCGACGGACTCTTCGGCCACCGGCCGGAACCCGCAGTAAAAAAGGCGCCCCAGAATTTCCGCCCGCGATACCAAGCGATTCCGGCCCTTCGTCAACCCGAAATAGATCTTTTTGAAAAGAGGCAGCTTGGGAAGCACCCTGCCCCATATGAAATCGAAAATATAAAGGAAACGGCCCAGGTATTTGCCGGGAAAATGGCTGAAGAAAAAATCCCGGTGGGTTTCCAGCGTATGGGCCTTTCCCACCAGGTATCCGCCGGGTTTCAGCTTCGTGTGTGCCAGCAAAAAATACTGGTTTAGAAAGCGGATGTCGTTGATCTTGTGAAGGTTCACAATTAGTTTCTGCTTTTCGTCCTCCAGAACCCCCACGTTGAAAAGGTTTTCTGTGAACATGACAGAGGTTTCCGATGAATCGACGGCCGAAAGGTCCACGGCATTCCGGATGAAACCGTAAAGCTTAGGCTCGAAAAAATAGAGGGCATGATTGAGTTTTTCATCCACCGGATCCAGGCAAGGGGATTCTTCCTCTTCAGGGCACTCCAACACCTGCCGGGTCGCCCTTTTTTGGATGCCCGCCGGAAAGACTTGCCCCTCGAGGATGCCGGAGTAGCCCTTGTAACGGTAATAGAGGAGGAACAGGGCCAGTTCGAGACCCGAAAAAAGCACGATCGCTCCGAGAATCTGGGTCCTTGACATGTAATGATAGCGAAAGCCGAATATAACGAATGCCAATACAGCAGCAAAGGACAAAAGGGATTTTATGTTTATGCCTATCACATTATATATCGAGTGAAAATTATCCTTGTTGAATTTATCCAATACAATCGCAACAAAAAGCCATGCCCCGAATAGGAAGAAAAAAATATCCAGATTGGTGCCTGTCCATGCGAATTGCCCGCGCTTCCAGTAGGTGGCCAGGTAAAAGCCTGCCATCAATAAAAACGCATCTCCCAGCATAACGGATACTGAAATATCCCGGACCGACCGCCGCACCTTAGGTTGGCCACGTTCCTCCGTGCCCGTGTAGGCTTTCTGAAACGCCCTCTTATAAAGGAAAAATGCAGCCGCCTCCAGCGCGGCATAAAGAAAAACCGTTCCGTAGACCAGGAGCCTGGACATGTTGGTCAAGCCCCCGGTCACGATGACCAGGGAAAGCACTGCAGCCAGAATGACCGCGGCGCCTGCGATTTCAACTGCGCCCTCAACCGGTCGGCCCCGATGAACAAACGAAAGTTTTTTGAAGAAAACAGACAGGATAAACCAGCACACGAGCAGGATGACCAGGAAATGATCGTGCCTTTCCCCCACCACCAGCGCGCCGTATTTAAAGAAATGTATCGTAAAAAACGAGAAGAGCAGCAGGAAAAGATCGGCCAGCAACAAAACGGCGTAACGCCCCATGCCCGTTTCCAAATGCGTGTCGCCGGTTTCCTGCACCCGGTTCACCTCCATGACCTTTTGCCTCCCAACGCTCTTAAACACACAAAAACAACCAAAAGCAAGTAAAAAAGAACAACCCCCAGGACGTTTCCAACGATGTCGTAAAGATTGAATGTTCGGCAAGGGATGAAATAATGGGCTGCTTCGAGCACCGCCCCAAGCACCATCAACCCCGCCGGCACCCAGACAAGGACGCTCCATCTCCTGTTTCGGAACGCCGCCCAGGCAAGCACGGACCCGGTGAAGTAGGCGAAAATGTGAAGATAGAAACCGTCGTCGATGGCCGAAGACATTTCCGGCGCCAGGTAGTCCCTGAAATTAACAAGGGAGAAGAAAACAATCGCCCCCAGCCAGAGGAGGAAGGGAATTAGAAGGACTGTGTTGAAATATTTCACGATCGTCTTAGCCATGGGGAAAGTTATGGGTTATTGGTTATTGGGTGGCTGGTGAAGGGCAAACTCCAATATCCCTGTTCAATCCACGATGCTGCCACTGTACAGTACCGTGTTCAGATCTTTACGCCGGATAACGCTCAGGGGTATCAGAGAGTGCCCTCTGGCCTTTTTTCATCCATAAGCCATTACCCATCGCAAAACGGATGACGCTCCCCAATCCGCCCCGTCACTTCCGCATTCCGGATCGTATACACCGTCTCGAGGCTGGGGCGTGCCTCGTCCAGCGGGAACCCCCGCCCGGCCAGGATTTCCTGGTAGCTCCGCGTATGCAGATCCGTAAACCCGCCGGAAAACTCGATCTCCTCGCCGTCCACCAGGATGGACCGGTAGGTGCGCATGCCCTTGTCTGTGGCCTCCTTCGGCAGAAAATCCGCGTTCACGCTCAAAAACCACCGTACCCGCGCATGGGCCAGGTCGAAATACCCGGCTGCCGTGTCCGGTTCGGACTTGTGCACGATATTGGTCTTTACCGCCCCGAAAATCCACATGAGCATATCGAAAAAATGGATCCCGATGTTGGTGGCGATGCCCCCGGATTTTTCCAGGGCCCCTTTCCAGGACACAAAATACCACCGGCCCCGGGAGGTCAAATAGGTCAAATCAATATTATACATCTTGTCCGGATTTTGTGCCAGCTCGGCCGCCACCTTTTGCTTCAGCGCGATGATGCTCGGATGCAGCCTGAGCTGCAGAATGTTCCAGACCTGCGCCCCGTTTTCCGCCTGGAGCTCGGCCAGGGCATCCAGGTTCCAGGGATTGAGCACAAGCGGTTTTTCGCAGATGGCATCGGCCCCGATACGCAGCGCAAAGCGCATGTGTGCATCGTGGAGGTAGTTGGGCGAGCAGATGCTCACATAATCGACCGCCTCCTCTCCTTTTCGCCGCAGCTTTTCCGCATGCCGGTCAAACCGCTCGAACTCCGTGAAAAACGCGGCCTCCGGAAAATAACTGTCAATTACCCCCACGGAATCATTGGGGTCCAGGGCCGCTACCAGGCGGTTCCCCGTCTCGGCAATGGCCCGCATATGACGGGGCGCCACATATCCGGCCGCACCGATGAGTGCAAAATTCTTCTGTAACTGATCTGTCATGATTTCTCCTATAGATTTTTTCCGGAACATTTTTTTTCGGGGCTGAATCTTGACGGCCGTGCTTCAGTGGTCTTGAAACCCGGTGCCACAGGAAAAGCATCCCAGAGCGCCTCGAGCCACCTGCTTTTCTCAAGCGGTTCAAAAAACACCAACACCCAACACCGCAGGTGACCCCGCTTCCCCGCTATGCAATGATTTCAGATCCCCTGAGTTGATAGCGATCACCGGTGTGAGGGCAGATGGCTTCCCCTTCGCCGGTCAGGGGCAGGTCCAGCTGCTCGCCGAAACGGCTCATCCACCCGACCTGCCGGGCCGGCACCCCCGCCACGAGGGCATAGGGCTTCACCGGCCGGTTCACCACAGCCCCGGCCCCCACAAATGCGTACTCCCCGATATCATTGCCGCACACAATGGTGCAGTTGGCCCCCAGGGTCGCGCCTTTCCCCACCCGGGTGGCCCGGTATTCATCTTTCCGGGGCACGGCGGACCGGGGGTTGTACACATTGGTGAACACCATGGACGGCCCGCAGAACACGTCATCTTCCAGCACCACATTGTCGTACAAAGACACATTGTTTTGGATCTTGACATTGCGCCCGATCATCACCTTGTTGCCCACAAACACGTTCTGGCCAAGGGAGCAGTTCTCCCCGACCACGGCCCCGCCGCAGATGTGCACCCAGTGCCACACCCGGCTGCCCTCGCCGATCACCGCACCCTCATCCACAATTGCTGTTTCATGAATAAATGTCATCCTTTTTTCCTCTGCAGACAGCACTGACATGACCCACACCTTCTTACCCTCTCATCTTCTCATCTTTTCTTTCGCCGGGCAATCACCCTTTTAATGATGTAGAAACCGGAGCAATCTTCCGGAGCCTTTCCAGAACCCCTGACCAAAACATCTTACCGAAAACGGCCCAAGGCCGAAATCGGTAATGGGTTGCCGAAAGTGGCTTTGGGCGGAAAGCGGTAATGGATTTCCGAAAATAGCCTTGAGCCGAAATCGGTAAAGTGTCTCAGGTTCACCACTTACACCACCGCGCAGCGGTGCCATCAACACTTACACCCGCCGTGCGGGCCAGGTCAAAACTGCGTTTCGACACTCCAAAAAGCCGATTACGACAACGACAACCGATTCGCTGACAACGATAACATGTCGGGGATGGAAACCCGACCTACGGGGAATATCAAGTTTCTCATCGGTGAACCCTCGCTTCGAGGGCATCGGTGGTTCACCACTAACACTAACACGCGCCGCAGGCGCC
>JAWOBE010000015.1:0-3662 GCA_046498185.1 Desulfatiglandaceae bacterium
TATACGTCAGCAACTGAGCTTCATGGATTGGATCAAAGTTTTTGACCACTTTGAGTTCTACAATGACTTTACCCTCAACAATCAAGTCCAGACGAAGCCCATCTCCAACCTCTGCCCCTTTATACTCCAGTTTCAAGTCAACTTGACGCCTATGTTCAATTCCTTGCAGTTCAAGCTCCCTGACAAGGCTCGTTTCATAAACGCTTTCGATCAGGCCCGGCCCCCAATATTTATGAACTTCAATGGCCGCTCCGATTATTTTTTCAGTTAAGTCTTTTTCTGGATACTCCATTCGCCATTCTCCTCTGTGTCTCAGTGATCTCTGTGGTTAAGAAAATGAAAAATACAGGAATAGTATCGGAACTAATACCATAAAAATCTATTAAACAAATCGGGGTCGGACCAATGGAAGTCGTTGCCTATCATTCCTTTTTGCATATTTCGGGTTCATATATGGTCTTAGAGGGCCCATTTTGGGTGTGAAATCGGGTGTTTAACGGCCCTGCGGGCCTCGTTGAAATTCGTTGAAAACGGGGCTACGCCCCTCGTTGAAAATCGTTCAAAGTCGTTGGAGTAAGAGGTCAGAGGGTGGAGGGCAGAGACGGGAGGTAGGGTTCTGGATGATGGGGGTGGAATGGGAGATTAGGGCAAAAGATTAGGTAGAAAGATTAAGGGAATGAACGAACCCCACCCTAATCTTTCGCCTTCATCTTTCGCCTTAATCTACTGTGCGGGAAATTGATCCTGTATATCGTGTTGATCCTGTCTAATAAAGTAGCGTAGCGAACCGGGCGGTTAATCACAGAGGGCATGTTAATTCCGGGTAATCATAGCGCAAAAAAATGCATATTGGTATTAATAATCCCATTTTATCATGTATATTGTCCATATGTATAAGCGAACTGCAGGAGTTGCAGGGTCTGTCCCGAATGGCACTAGTTTAAGGTCTTCTGCCAAGAAGTTGAGCTTAACTCGCAACTCTCGAATACCTGTCTCGATCCTGTCTCAATGCGCTCATAGAGCAGTTGAATGCTGAATAAATACGTATCAATCCATGCTCTGCCTAACCACACTTAGCAAGCAGGGATGCTTGCTCTACTCTGGGGCTCAAACGCAAACACCGCTCCCCAGAGTAAATCAAGCTTCCAGCTTGATTGCGAAAGGGGTGCGAATGAACAAGCGAACGGGGTGACCTTTACCTTGATAATTCAGTATTAAGTCGCCCCGCTGACCACCAGATACTGAAACTCACATGGGAATGCTGAGGTAAATGTACCGATAAGTTTTAGAGAATGATATAATGCGGGGAGGAAGCAAACAATCAAAAATCGCAAATCTAAAATTATAAATAGCATTGACAATCGAATGATTTATTGCGATTATGCAGTCGTATTTTACATATAGATGGCTAAATGCAAACTATGGTTATGATTAGGCGTGGTGCTATGGTGGCGCTATGAGTGATCAGAAAAAAATGAAAAAGACTGTAAGAATTGCAAATATGGAAGAGCAGGATAATTTGCGAAGGCAGGATATGAAAGCAATGGCGCCTGCTGCCCGATTCAAGGCCCTGATGCATGCGCGGGATCGCGCATATGAATATTCAGGACTGGCAAAAGTGTATACTGTAAGAAAGCTGGATTGATGTACTTCTCGGACGACATGCGCGATCTTGTTTCATTGTTCCGGAAACATGATGTTGAATATGCTGTTTGCGGCGGATATGCCGTGGCTTATTATGGATTTGTACGCATGACTTTGGACTTCGACTTGCTTGTGCTTCCAACGCATCGAAATGCGGCAAGAATTATGCGCGCTCTTGACGAGTTTGGGTTTGGAGATGCCGGTCTTGCAGAAGAGACGTTTACCAGAGAAGCGGTAGCCGTGACATTGGGGGAGCAACCAAATCAAATCGACATCTTGACATCTATCGGTTCTCAGCCTGCTCGAGATGTATTATCCAATGCCCGGCTTGTCGAGATTGAGGGAATGCAGATGCCCATAGTGGATTATAAGGATTTGGTCAAGGCGAAAAAGGAATCTGGTAGAGCAAAGGATTTGGCGGATGTTGAAGAATTGGAATGTTTGCGTTCACACGGAGAGGGGTGTTGAAACGCCGCTGCGCGGCTTCCCGCCTTGCAGGCGGGACCGCTTTGCGGCATCGTTGAAAATCGTTGAAAGACGTTTGCGGGCCACGATCTTTCCTAGGAACGCCGAGCTCCAGCTCGGCAGGGTATCTGTAATCTTCGTACGTTGCGAGTGGCAGGTGTTGGGTACGTTGTGGGGACGGGTTTGGGATGATTTCTCTTGCAATGGTCGTCCGTAATAGTAAATTTATGCCAATGCTTTAGGTTGAAAAAAATGTTTATTTTGCTTCGCTGACTTGAAATCGTATCACGAAGTGATATAATATCTATTATGATAAAAAGGATATACATTGAAACGTTGAAGGAAATGCTGGCTGTCTTTCCGGTGGTCGCGGTGATTGGATCGCGTCAGGTCGGGAAGTCTACACTTGTCAATCTGCCGGAAATCGGCGCAGATCGGCGCTACATTAGTCTGGATGATATTGCCGCGCGCGATATGGCTGAACGCGATCCGTGGAGCTTGATTGATTCGGCGGGGGCAATCACGATCGACGAAGTGCAGTTGGCGCCAGACATTTTGAGGGTCATCAAGCAGAAGGTAGACAAAGAAAGGGTTTTGGGCCGTTTTCTGGTGACTGGTTCGGCCGACCTCAATTCCTGCGCGGCGCTATCCGAGGTTTTGGCCGGAAGGGTCGGAATACTGCGATTGCCCCCGATTACCTGTTTTGAAGAGCAT
The DNA here is from genome assembly GCA_046498185.1 of Desulfatiglandaceae bacterium. GTDB lineage: Bacteria > Desulfobacterota > DSM-4660 > Desulfatiglandales > Desulfatiglandaceae > CAYXDR01. The sequence continues at coordinate 2,824 of JAWOBE010000015.1, forward strand.
GGCGTCGGAACTCCATTGTGGCAGCATTGGTTTTCTGCCGAGCGCGTCGAGGAGCTTGAAGAGGATTGGGGCAAGTTCCGCTATTCGGAGCTCAAATGGGAGCGCATCCACAGTGGTGGCTATCCACTGAGCCTTACCGCTGAGTCATCGAATGCTCGCGCCATGTGGATGGAGTCCTTTCGAACTACATATCTTGAGAGAGACCTGCGGCGCATATCGGACATCGGCAGCTTGGCCGACTTTTCCAGACTGATGGAGCTTAGTGCCTCGCGCATAGGCAGCGTCTTGAATCAGGCCGAGCTGGCGAGAGATGCCGGCTTGAGCCCGGCAACTGCCGGCCGCTATCTGTCGATATTGGAGAGCAGCTTTTTGATCCATCGCCTTTCGCCATACTATGCCAATTACGGAAAGAGGCTGGTTAAATCACCGAAGCTATACTGGAACGACACTGGTCTTGCATCTCATCTTATGGGCTTCGCATCTGGCGAGGAAATCGCGCGGGACCGCATGAGCGGACGATTCCTGGAAAATTTCGTGCTGATGGAAATCTATGCCCTGCTGGAAATTGTCTCACCGCAGTCGCGGCTTTACTATCTGAGAACGCATAGCGGACTCGAGATTGACGGGATGATAAAGATCGGACGACGACTATTCCCATTCGAGGTGAAATCATCAAAAACGGTTTCCGGCGACGATGCGCTGGCAATGGAGAAATGGATGGAGTGGGCTCAGTCCCGCCATCTTGGAGTTGTATTCTATCGAGGCGAAACCGTGAGAAGGTTGTCGAGGAATGTGCTGGCCGCGCCTGTGTCGATTCTGAAACGGGGCTTCGCCCCTTC
>JAWOBE010000045.1:0-6509 GCA_046498185.1 Desulfatiglandaceae bacterium
AAGATCCCATCGTCTGTCCTCTTGCATATAGATCCTTTTCTTTTATTGGCCCAACAGCCACAATAGATGGACAAATTTGCATCTATTACCCTTATATCATGGACAATTTTCCACCTATTTTCATATTAAACGGCCAAAAGTAAAAAAAAGGGATATGTTTTTCCACTTATTGCACATGATGCCTGATAGCATGGAAAATTGAAGTTTCTCAGCAAGGTGCGGCGGTCCCAGCGAGTCGCCAGCACCGCCGCAAAACCGGGGCTGTAGCCTATCAGCATCATGACCACAATGATGACGAGGGGCAGTGACATGTACCATTGTTTTTTCAATATCTGCCACGCATTGGGGGCGCCTTCCTCCACCATGCCTACAAGTCCGTAGCGCTTGGCTTCGAAATGAACCATCACGAACACGGCCAGAAAATAAAGAAATGCCGGGAATATGGCCATCTTCATGATGGTGACGTACTGGACGCCGGTCATTTCAGCCATAAGAAAGCCGCCTGCGCCCATGATGGGCGGCATGAACATGCCTCCCACGGAAGAGGCCGGTTCGATGGCACCGGCTACGTGGGGGCGGAACCCGGTCCTTTTCATCAAAGGTATAGTGAACGCCCCGGTGGAAACCGTGTTTGCGATGGCGCTGCCTGAAACGGACCCGAAAAAGCCGGAGGCCAGAACCGCAACCTTGGCCGGTCCGCCGATGGAACGGCCCGCGAGGGCAAGGGGCAAATCCAGGAAGAATTTGCCCACGCCGGATTTTTTCAGGAATGCACCGAAGAAAATAAAAAGGATGACGTAGGTGACCAGAACGTCGGCCATAATGCCGAACACCCCTTCCTGTTTCAGGTAGACGTGGGTGACGATGCGCTCGAAGGAAAAACCGCGGTGGGCGATTATTTCGGGCATGTAGGGCCCAAAATAACAGTAGGCGATGAAGGTGGCGCCGACGATGGTGAGAGACCAGCCGAGCACCCGGCGGCAAACCTCTAAAGAAATGATGATTCCGACCGTGCTTACGAAGTAATCCAGACGGGTCTCGTTCCCCATACGGTAATTTAGAGCTTCAAATTCGATGATCCAGTAGGCCACGACAGCCGCCGCAATCGCAGCCAGAATAACGTCTACTGCTGAAGGGCGGTTTTGAGGTGAACGGCCCCTGCCGGGGTAGTTCAAAAATACCAGTACATACGTGATAAGGACGTAAATCCCTCGATGGTGCTGGGCGGCTACCGGACTCCACCCCGCATTATACATATAGAAGAAAACCATAAAGATGACCAGGGCCGAGCAAAGGTGGTGCCAGAATCCGGTCATCATGCGACCGGTCTTGGCATCCGATCGCACTATCTCATCCAGTTTCACTTTGTCCGCCGGGATTGGTTTCGAAATTGGAGGGGGGTCGTTATTGCGGTTTTTCTCTTCCATGGGAGCCCTTCTTTAACAGGCGAAGGGAGGGATGATCATCCCTCCCTTGTTCATCGTGGTTAAAGTTGTAAGGTTTTGTTTAGTCAATGGGTTTAAGATCGTCGGGGATGGAAATGCCCTTTTCCTCCCAGAACCTGACGGCTCCCTTGTGAAGAGGCCTGGAGGAGCCCTTGAAGTTGTTTTCTACGCTCATCTCCCTTGCGGCTTTGTGTGCCTGGACCATATGCTCCAGCCCCTCTTTGGACCATGTGGCTTTCACGACTTTATACACGATATCTTCGTCCACATCGGAGCGGCTGGTCAGAATCGTTCCGTCCTGGAACGTCATTATGTCCTCTGTCTGGCCTGGATAGGTATCGGCGGGGATGACCGTGGATACATAAGGGTATTCGTTGTAGAAGCCGGTTTCTTCAGCATCCTTGCCGACGTCGAGAAGCTTGATTTTTGACATGGTGGCCGCTTCGATGACCGATGCATTGGGATATCCTACAAGAACCCAGAATGCGTCGATTTTGCCGTCTTTGAAGGCGGATGCGGCGGCGGAGTAACCCAGAAACTGGGGCTGGAATTTATCCCATACACCTATGTGCCTGAAGAACCGTTCAGCTGAAAGGGCTGCTCCGGAGCCGGCATTGCCTACGGCCACCCTTTTGCCGGCCAGGTCTTTGGCGGATTTGAACGGGCTGTCAGCATCGACGACAAGCTGGGCCGGGGCACCGTAAAGGAATCCCAGGCAACGAACTTTGTCATATATCTTTTCGTCTTTGGGGAGCTGACCTTTTGCGGCCAGTGCGATATCAACGGTATAGGAAAGACCGAAGTCAAAATCCCCACCGTGAACACGCCGGACATTTTCAGCGGATCCGCCTGATCCTTCGGCGGACATTTTGATTTCAGGATATGTTTTCGGGACGTAAAGGGAAATACCGTTGGCGAAGTAGTTAAAGGTTCCCCCCGTGGGACCTCCTCCAATGGAGACGAAGACGGATTTTGCCTTGGTTTCAGCAGGGACGATACACAGACCAAGAGCCAATACTGCCAGCACTGCGATAAAAAACAAGCGTTTCATTTTCTTCCACCTCCTTGTTCTTTGGGGCTCACGCCTCCAGATGATGGTAAAGAGCCCGGGACATGCTTTTCCGGATGGGCACAAGCTGAGTTCAATGCAGAGGTTGAAAAACCATGCAATTGATTTTTCCTTCCACCCACGAAAAAACAACGTTCCGGAGTAATTAAACGAAAAATTAAAGTTTGCTTTTTCATTCACGTATTTATTGCATTTTTTGTTAAAAAAAGATATTATTACAAATTATGTAACGTTGCGTTTTCCGAAGGAGTAATTCTCAATTAAGCACAGGAAGAACAGGAAAATAATAGGAAGAAGTTATGGTAAAAATTGCTAAAAAATTATCAATAAGATTTATGGAATTCGTAATCCACCCTAACCCTTCCAATACTAATGACTGTAAATGACTGTAATAGATGCCAATGTCAAGGGAAAAATCGGCATATTACAGGCCAATCCTTGCCAGGGGGAGGGTTTCGTGGGGCGGAAAAAATGTCTTGACGCCAATTGATGGAAGTGCTAACTATAGCAGCAGTAAAATAATACAAGTAAAATAGCGGTATTCTGGCATTTGATGCATTTAATTTTATGCTATTAATTTTTTATGAATATAAGAGGCCTTTTGTTGTGCTTTAATTTTTAAATTGATCAGCTTGAGTTTTATGTCGATTTTTGGATATGAAGAAGCTGCAAACTTATAATTTATTTTTTTCGTTTATAGGCTTAATGGTATTCTGGGTCGCAATGAGCGGTTATCTGGATGCCTTTCATATCGGCTTGGGTATTTTATGTGCCGGTGTGGTCATCGCCTTTAACTATCGCCTGAAGACATCGCGATTCTTTGATTTTGAGCTTGAAGATCTACACAATTTACGCGTTTTAAAAATTTTTTCCTACCTACTCTGGTTGGCCTACCAAATTTTACTTTCAGGTTTCAGGGTTGCATTCGTGATCATAAACCCCCGGATGCCGATCGAAACACATATCCTGAAATTCAAAACCCGGCTTCCGCACGCCCAGGCGAAAATGGTGCTGGGTAATTCCATTACACTCACCCCGGGGACATTGACGGTAGATATCGTGGATGATGAATTCACTGTTCATGCACTTACGCGGGAATCTGCCACCGATATCTTGAACGACAATATGCCCCGTCATGTTTTCCAATTGTTTTCTGATAAAGAAATAGACGTAATTTATGATTTAGAAATTATTGCATCTTTGGATAATATTAAATGACACAATTTTTTTTATATAGTGCTGTGGCTTTGACCATTGTTATCGCAATACCGCTGATTCGGGTGGTCAAAGGCCCGACGGTATACGACCGTTTCGTAGGCGCGAATGCGATTGCGACTAAAACGATGGTTCTTATCTGCCTGATAGGGTTTTTGTTCGGGCGGATCGATATGTTTGTCGATATAACCCTGGCTTATGCTGTTCTGGGATTTATAGGCATCCTGGCCGTCGCAAAATATTTGACCTCACGGAGATCTGACAGCGAATGACATTGTTGCAGAATATTTTGAGTGTTCTTCTTGTTTGCATGGGCATATTTTTCATGCTGGTCGGTAGCATCGGTATTTTGAGGCTCCCTGACTTTTATTCGAGAACCCACGCCGTCAGTATGTCCGATGCCTTGGGTATCTCTTCTGTGATGCTGGGGCTGATTGTATATGAAGGCTTCACGCAGAGCAGTTTGAAGCTTTTGTTGATAATATTGTTTGTCGCCCTTTCGAACCCGATCGGGTCCCACGCCTTGTCGCGTGCCGCCTATATAAAGAAGGTAAAGCCGCTTTTAACCGGCTGGAAGCACGGGGATAGTTAATGATCTGGGAACTTGAGCTTATCCTCTATGTTTTTCTTATCCTGCTTGCCGTTGTGGCCCTGGAGGTGGAAGATCTGCTCGTCGCAGTGGTGATGCTCACGGTCTTCAGCTTTTCCGCAGCGCTTCTGTTCATCTCTATGGGTGCGATAGATGTAGGCTTCACCGAAGCCGTTGTCGGAGGAGGGATAACAGGAATATTGTTTGTTGTTGCAATCTATAGAACCACAAGTAAGGCTAAAGGTTGAAAACTATAAAGATAGTGATATTAATTTTGTTTTTCTCGGTCCTTGCCTACGGCACCGTTGATTTACCTTACCGCGGCGATCCGGATAACCTGATGCACCGGGAAACAAGCATAACGGGCACGCCCGTGGCCGGGAATTATTATATCCGTAAAGCTTATGAAGACGCGAAGACCTACAATATGGTGACCGTTGTGCTCGCCGATTACCGCGGGGTGGATACACTCGGTGAACAGGTGGTCATTTATTCGGCCGGTCTCATAACCCTGCTGATCCTACGGAGGAACCGCCGCCGATGAGAGGACAGTACGACAGCCTGATCGTTTTGCTGGGCGCCCGTTTCCTGAGTCCGTATATCATGATGTTCGGTCTTTACGTTATTTTCCACGGCCATTATTCTCCAGGAGGAGGCTTCCAGGGAGGCACGCTGCTCGCTGCTTCGGTGCTGCTGGTTCGTGTTGCGGGGGGCCGGCTGGTTGCGAGACGTCAAATCAAGGAGTTCATCACGACCCCGTTGGCTGCTGTAGGGGTTGTGATCTATTTTGCCACCGGCATGACGGCGCTTCTTGCCGGGGGTTATTTTCTAGACTATGGTTATTTGCCATTTCCAGGTGTAAATCCTGTTTGGCTAAGATATTATGGTATTTTAAGTATAGAAATTGGTGTAGGCTTGGCTGTTATGTCTATATTAATAATGATTTTCGATAATATGGCAAAAGGTGAAGATTTTGTTTGATTTTTTTATAGGCCATTATTCCTACTGGTTGACCATGTTGCTGCTCTGCATTGGGCTTTACGGGGTTTTGATGAAAAAAAACCTTGTCAAGAAAACCATCGGGCTGACGATTCTCCAATCATCCATAATCCTTTTTTATGTATCGATTGCAGCCAAATGGAATGCAACGGTCCCGATATACGATCCCTCCAGGCCTGTGACCGATGCCTCCAATTATCTGAATCCCTTGCCTCATACGCTGATGCTGACGGCCATCGTCGTGGGAGTGGCCACGTTGGGCGTGGCTTTCGCCCTTCTGATGGCGATTTTCAACCGGTACCAGAGCCTTGATGAACAAGAGATCCTGGACATGATCGAATGACCGATTATCAGTTGCCGGTATTGATACCGTTCACATACCTTGCCTTCGCCGTCCTGATTCCTCTCGTCGGCATGTGGAAAAGGAAACTCAGCCACCCGATGGCGGTAACGGCTTCCGGGCTTGCTGCCGCGCTGTCTCTTTACGGATTTGTAACATATGTGAAGGGTGGGCCGATTCATCATACCTTCGGCGGCTGGCAGCCTCCGATCGGGATAGAATTTGTTTATGACGGACTCTCCGCTTTTTTCCTGCTCGTGATCAATATCGTCGCATTCCTGGTGCTGCTTCATTCCAAATACGTGGCGACCCGTGAATTCAGGGGCAAAAGGATGCCTTTCTACAGCGTCACCATGCTCTTGATGCTCGGATTCAACGGCATCGTGAGCACCGGAGACCTGTTCAACCTGTACGTATTTTTAGAGATTTCCTCGCTTTCCAGTTACGGGTTGATCGCTATCGGAAACCGGCACGCACCTTTTGCGGCCTTCCGGTACCTCGTTGTGGGAACAATCGGCGGCTCCATGTATCTGCTTGGACTCGGATTCCTCTATATTTCCACAGGAACGCTGAATATCATCGATATGGCGGCGATGCTTCCTCATTTAGCCGGCAGGCCTCCTGTTCTCACCGGCCTGGTTTTAATGACTGTGGGCATCGGGATAAAGGCCGCGCTGTTTCCGATGCACGGGTGGCTGCCGGATGCATATACTTTCGCCTCTTCGACCTCCAGTGCCTTGATCGCGCCCACCGGGACGAAGGTGGGTGCTTACATACTGATTCGGGTTCTTGTCTATCTGTTCGGATTCGAATCAATGGATGCAGTATTCAAGGTTTCGAGTGTTATCGGGA
>JAWOBE010000071.1:0-7034 GCA_046498185.1 Desulfatiglandaceae bacterium
TTACGCTTCATCCTTCGTCGCTGCAGCGTACTGTACCTCGGGGTCGCTGTCGGCGTCGGTATCGGAAGTTGACTGACGACCTTTTCGACCCCGATACCGATCCCGACGCCGATAAGGCGGGGATAGTACTTTTTACGAGGCCATCAAGGGTTCACGCAAAGATTTTTTCATGATTTTTTACGGTTCTCTTAATGTATTTATTTAAACAAAAAGCCACGCCCGGACTGCTCGTGGCTGTCTGGCCCACCTTTCATTAATGATATTTATAAGATTGTAACTATTGAGTGTCAACCTCAAACCTCGAGATACGCTGAAACCAGAATCAACTGTCTGAAAAATAACCGACGCCGACGCTGATACCGACGCCCCCGGAGTTGCCGGAATCCGAAGGTATTACCTTGCAGCCGTTAGCTATCAGCTGTTAGCGATTAGTTCGACGGAATTAGAAGAGACTACGTAAAAAACAACCGACGCCGACGCCGATACCGACGCCGATTAGATGCCCGAAAAATACTAAACCGATTACGATTACGACAACGATGTAAGGCAGATAAACCAGCTTTTCTAGCGGCTTGACTGGAGGGAAACCTCGTGAGAATATTATTCATTTTGTAATGATCGAAAGGAGAAACATTTTGAATTCTTCTTCAACTGTTTTCGAATCTGTTGACAGTGTTATTTCCGCCCTTGCAGGTGCGCGTTATATTACAGACCGATCGCTCGCCACGGTGCTCTATCTATCGAAACACCTGGAAAAACCTCTGTTGCTGGAAGGAGAACCAGGTGTGGGAAAGACCGAGGTGGCCCTTGTTCTTTCACGCCTTCTTGAATCCCCCCTGATACGACTACAATGCTACGAAGGGCTGGATGCTGCAGCTTCACTGTATGAATGGAACTACCCGAAGCAGCTTCTCCACATCCGGATGTGCGAGCAAATGGAAATCGAAGATGGTCACTTGGAGTCTGAAATTTACAGCGCACCGTTTTTGATCAGGCGGCCTTTGCTCGAAGCAATCACGGGCGTCGATGGTTCGACTCCTGTATTGTTGATAGACGAGATAGACAGGGCTGATGAAGAATTTGAAGCTTTTCTACTGGAAATACTGTCTGATTTCCAGGTCACCATACCGGAGATAGGGACTTTTGCTGCGGCTCGCCGACCGCACGTGATTATCACTTCCAATAGAACCAGGGATGTACACGATGCACTCAAGCGCAGGTGCCTCTATCATTGGATTGAGTACCCCTCCTTTGAGAAAGAATATGCGGTTGTGCTGGCGAGAGTGCCTGGAATCGAAGCTTCATTCGCGGCGCAGATAACTTATTTCATGCAAAGGCTGCGAAACCTGGATCTGCTCAAGAAGCCCGGTATTTCCGAAACTATAGATTGGGGGAGTGCACTGATCACATTGCACCGGCCGAATCTAGATGAAGAATCTGTCCGGGAAACCCTGGGATGCATCCTTAAATATAAAGAAGACTTGAATATGTTCAGTTCTGAAATCTGGAACAACCCTGAAAAAAGGTCCTCTTTTTTTGAACCTTCATGCGATGGAGAAGCGTGTGCCGGAAGATGAACACGGCCAGGAGATGGGCGGCGCCACCCAACCGGGTCTTGCTTCATTCGTTGTCAAGTTTTGCGCATTCCTGAGAGATCACGGCTTCAACGTCTACCAGAGCGGTGTTCAGGATGCTCTCAGGAGTTTATTGATCGTCGGTATTGAACGAAAGGACGACTTTAAAGCCGCTTTGCGTGCGAACCTGACTTCCGGAGATCTGGAATGGCATCGATTCGATGAATTGTTTGCGGAATTCTGGACTACAAGCCGCAATTTGCCTGGCGGTGAAGGTCAGAATAAGAAAAGCGGCCTGCATCATGATGACGTTCAGTCAAACGGTGAGCTTTCGCCCCTTCCGTCGGCTGTTGAAATGAATTCGGAGGTCGAGGGGACTGGCACTGTTGAGTTTTTAAGCGGAGGTTGGGGGTACAGTCCCCTGGCTGGCCTTAACAATAAAGATATTGGTCGCTTTGACACTGGAGACATTCGGGTCGCTTCACTGGCTCTCAAAAAAATCGCCCGGCCTTTTCGGCTGGAGGTCGGTTTGAGAAAGAAAAATGCGCCCGGTAGGGGAGCATCCCTTGATATGGCCCGTACCCTCAGGGCCGGTCTGAAGACAGACGGAACACTGTTGAAATTGTTTTACCGCACCAGGCGACGCAGGCTTAAAAGACTGGTGGTGATAGCGGATGTAAGTGGATCCATGGAAAGGTATTCAAGAATTGTGATGCCTTTTATACTCGGTTTAAAGTCCGTCGGGTCAAAAGCGGAAGTGTTCGTTTTCTCAACTATGCTTACCCGGATCACTTTTTATGTAAGGCGTCTTCCGTTAGAGCGTGCTCTCGGCAGGATAAGCGAAGAGGCGTTTGACTGGTCCGGCGGAACCCGAATCGGATATTGCCTGAGGCAATTGAACAACGAACAGGGCCGCAGGCTGTTAAACAGAAGAACGGTGGTGGTGATTCTAAGCGACGGCTGGGATCTAGGGGCTAAGGAAATGCTTCGCCGTGAAATGACGTTTTTGAGCGAGAATGTTTACAGCATTATATGGTTGAACCCGATGGAAGGCGACGGGAAGGTGCAGCCCATGCCCGGTGGTATGAAAGTCGCGCTTCCTTATATCGATCATTATATGAGTGCATGCAGCCTTGAGAGCCTGTCCAGGGCAGGGCGGGTCCTTTCAAGACTTATGGCCGGATGAAAAACAGTTGCCTAATGATGGCCCTGGTCTTCTATCCTTACTCCCTCAGGAGGAGAGAATTTAAAAAAATCTTCATCGAAGGCATCTATAACTTGCATTTCGTCGAAAACAAACCTTGTAGTGCTCCCCAGCTGGTTTCTGATGCTTATGCTCCGGATGGCATGCTGATGGTTTACCTCGATCATTATGTGTTCCACATCTTTCCACGGAGGATCCGGTTTTAAAATAAGCACTGTCCCGGCTTCCTGTGTTGAAGCATCGCATCGGAAGCTTTCAGAACCTTTAGAAAACCCTTGAAGTATCTCACTTAAAAAGCTTAATTGCTTTCCAAAAAAAGAAGCTGGATATCGTTCAATTTTGTTTTTATCAGGAATATACCACCACACATTTTTCCCCTCTGTGATCAAGTGTTCTTCCATCGGCCTTAGCTGATGAAATTTTATGAAATGGGGAGGTTTGAAATAGAGCTGTCCCTCGGCGACATCCTGGACAGGTTCCTCCCCAACGGTCGAAGACGCTCCACTTAAAACCTCACGGCGGTACTCCAGCGACAGACCCGGCAGACCGCCGTAAATCTCACCCAAGTCCCGTAATACCTGCTCACAGCGCGACTCGGCACCACATTGTAGCGGCAAAGTCAGGGCAAACAATACAGCGGCTGCAAAAAATAATCGTTTTTTCATCATAAAGAATCCTTTCTCCCGTAAACTTCCCGTGGCCTGACCCCATCCGAAGGACCGACTATTCCTTCCTGCTCCATATATTCTATCATTCTGGCGGCCCTGTTGTATCCAACCCGAAGCCGACGCTGAAGCATCGAAATGGACGCCTGCCCGGTCTTGATAACAATGTCTATTGCTTCATCAATTTTTTCATCTATTTCATCGGCGTCGATCCCCGGTGCCCCGGCGTTTTCGATGTCCGACAGCACCGTTTCGTCGTATTCGGGCTCTTTTTGACTTTTAAGGAAGTCACAGACCGATTTGATATCTTCTTCTGAGACGAAAGCGCCGTGTATCCTGGTGATTCTTCCAACACCGGGTGGCATGAAAAGCATGTCCCCCTCACCAAGTAAGTGTTCCGCTCCCACCGCATCGAGAATCGTCCGGGAATCTACTTTAGAGGAAACCTGAAAGGAAATGCGTGCCGGAAAATTAGCCTTTATTATACCGGTCAGGACGTCGACCGAGGGTCTCTGCGTTGCGACGATTAAATGAATACCGGCTGCCCGCGCCATTTGTGCGAGCCTGATTATGCTTTCTTCCACCTCCCTGGAGGATACCATCATTAAATCGGCCAGTTCATCAATGATAAGAATGATATATGGAAGGTGAGAATGCACCGGAGCGTTTTCGTCATCTTCCGCAGCAGGCGGAGGAGATTTAGCGATTTTGCGGTTGTAGTTGTCTATATTTCTCACCCCTGCCTCGCTTAGCAGCATATAGCGCCGTTCCATCTCCCTGACCGCCCATTTGAGGGCCTTGGTCGCTTCCTTCGGCTGGGTGACCACGGGATGAAGCAGATGAGGAATGCCCTGATACTCGGAAAGCTCGATCCTTTTTGGATCCACCATCAAAAAGCGCACAATTTCAGGGGAGGCTTTAAAAACCAGGCTATGGATCATCGTGTTTATGGACACACTTTTACCGGCGCCGGTTGCGCCGGCCACAAGCAGGTGGGGCATCCTGGCCAGGTCGGCTACCACAGGGCCGCCGGTTATGTCCTTTCCCAATGCTATCGGCAGCTTGCTTTTGGTTTCCCGGAAGGCCGGACTTGACAGGATGTCTTTCAGAAAAACCATCTCTCTGCGTGAATTTGGAATTTCGATTCCTATGGCGGCTTTCCCGGGAATTGGAGCCACGATTCGTATGCTCTGCGCCCGTAGTGTCAGGGCGAGATCGTCGGCCAGCCCCGCTACCTTGCTGATTTTGACTCCCGGCGCGGGCTTGAATTCATACATTGTTATCACAGGTCCGGGCAGGATTTCGACGACTTCACCCTGGACCCCGAAGTCGTTGAGCTTGCGCTCGACACGCCTCGCATTCATTTCCAGGCTTTCGCGCTGAACCGAGAGGTCGGCTCTCGGTGGCGGGTCGGCCAGCAGGTCCAGACCCGGGAGGGTGAAATTTCCCTGAACTTGCATAAACGGGAAACGTTCCTGCTCAGGTGGGGACGCTTTTTCTATCTTCGGCTCAATAATTTTCACTTTAGGCATGGACTTTATACGTTTGTGGGCAACTGTGGTTTTTTTTGCACGTCTTTTACGCTCGCGGTGTTTGACGACCTGTTCCCATATGGGAAGATATATGCTGCTGTATATGCACGCGGCGATTTTAGAAAATACGGCTCCCAGGCTTATCCCGGTGACCATCATGAAGGAAATAACGAAGCACACGCCCAGAAGCACATAGCTTCCGAATTGGTTCAGGAGATCTTTCAAAAAGAACGCCACGTGTATACCGACCAGTCCGCCGGCCAGAATATCACCGTTTTTATAGTTTATTGTTTCAGGAAATTTGAGGCTCAATAACGCTGAGGAGGAGACCAGTAGCAGAACGCCGAATATGGTTCTCCTGACCGGCGCCGTCAACCGAATGCCTCTGAATGAAATGAATGCAGCCGCAAGGGTGGCAACGGCGAGCCAGAATGAAGAAAAGCCCAGCAGCAGAAACGCAGCACCGGCCAGGTGTGTACCGACTGTGCCGAAGAGGTTGTGGGATTTTTCTGCAGTGCCCGCAACCGTCCAAAATAATGGATCGCTAGGTTGGAAGGATATGAGGCTTCCACCGAGAATCACCGTCGCCAGAAGCCAAAAAATGCCGTGTATCTCCTTTTTTACCGGAGACGGTGGAAGTGATGGTTCTTTTTTATCGCTTTTTCGCGGTTGGCGTTTCACATTGAAGCTCCATGGTACCTATTTTCCAGATGCGTGTACCGAAGGACGTTAAATTGGAATTATCACAGGCAAAATCATTGGGAACCTGTTGATTACTCTATGGAAAAAATGCTTGAGATTCCGTTGAATCTGAAGGCTTACTTCCTGAACCTCTACCGGCGCCGGGTGATCCAGCTCATCCAGCACTTCAAGTATGATACACTTTGCCTCTTCGAGAATAAAGCTTTCGGTGGCCGGAAAAATGAAGCCCTTGGAAATCAATTCCGGCCCATATAGAATATCACCCGTATCGGCATCTACTGCCAGAAAAACTATCACCATTCCTTCGCCGCTCAGTTTTCTGCGGTCTCTAAGAACAATTTCCCCTATGTCACCGATACCCTTTCCATCCACAAGAACCCGGCCGGTTTCGACCCGGCCCTGCTTCGAGACGAAACCTTTTTCCAGCTTAAGAATGTCACCGTTTTCAGCGAGAATAGCTCTATCTTTCGAAAGCCCCATAGTCATGGCTAATTCGGTGTGTTTGACCAAGTGCCGGTATTCCCCGTGAATCGGTGTGAAATATGAAGGCTTGACCAGATTCAACATCAATTTAAGTTCTTCGCGGTTCGCATGACCCGAAGTGTGGATTTCGGAAACCTTTTCATAATAAACTTCGGCGCCCAGGCGATAGAGCCTGTTGATAACGGTCGTGATCGCCTTCTCATTGCCCGGGATAAACCTGGAGGAAAGAATAATCCTGTCCCCGGGCTTGATTTTCAACGTTTTGTGTTTTTCCCGGGCCATCCGGGATAAGGCGCTCATCGGTTCCCCCTGGCTCCCAGTGGTGATGACAGTGAGCCTATCATCCTGAAATTCGTGGAGGCGCCGTTCGGTGACTTCGATGTCTTCGGGAAAGGACAGGAACCCCAGGTTTTTTGCGATTTCGACATTCGTGACCAGGCTTTTTCCGTTGAAAAGAACCTTGCGGCCGAATTCCATCGACAATTTCAATACCTGTTGTATCCGGGAGATATGCGACGCGAACCCGGCAACGATGATCCTCCCCCTGGAAGTTCGGAAGATATTGCGCATGACCGCTGTAACCTGGCGCTCGCTTATGGTGAAGCCTTCGTGCTCGACATTTGTGGAATCCGAAAGCATCAACGTGACCCCACTGTCTCCGAGGGCCGCGAAGCGGTTTAAGTCTGTATATTGTGCATCAACAGGGGTGGTGTCGATTTTGAAATCACCGGAATGAATGATGAGACCATCAGGTGTGTGAACAGCAAGTCCGACGCCGTCGACTATACTGTGAATCACATTGATAAATTCTACAGTAAATGTACCTATCCTGATTCGCTCGCCCTGTTTAACGGGGCGTAGGTCGCACTGTTCG
>JAWOBE010000077.1:0-3678 GCA_046498185.1 Desulfatiglandaceae bacterium
CCTTGGCACGGGTCTCAACCAGGGTTTTTCGGCGCCGGACAAGGGCAACAAGCTCCTTTTCTTCCTCTGTGCGGAACCTGCTGAGCTCGGGTTTAATGGCTTCGGCGAAACGTGAAAGCATGCCAGCTTCGATTTCATCGGTTTTTGCAAGTTCGCCAATGGCTCTTGCAAAGGCATGGGTGCGTTGTGGATTGGCGACTGTGACAGGCATTCCGGCTAAGTATAGAGCTCGTGCTGCATCCAGCTCTAATCCTCCTGTTGCCTCAATGACGATGAGTTCAGGAGAAAAGGGCTTCAGACGATCCACCAGGGTTTGGATCCCCTCCGTTGTGTTTGGCTCTGTGAACTGGAGAGACGCGTTGCGGATTGCTACTTCTAACTTTTCTTGGGATGTGTCAATGCCGACGAAATATTCAGTCTGCTCTTGCAACGTGAGGGTCCTCCGTTTTGCTATAATGATGCGTGTGGTGCCCATACTAGTGGTTGGATTCGGGCTCTACGGCCCACCCAACTGTTCGGGCAATCCCCCTGAAAGGACGCGGCGATCTGTCTTGAAAACGGTCTTCTAAGACCAAGTGCAACAACGATCTGCCGTGTCCTTTTCATTATAGTTAAACATACTAGTGCAACATCATTTAGTTTGGCGAATACCATTTCTGGCGTCCTAATATCAAGACATTTTCTTGGTCTGGGATTAAGTCGATTCTCCGCAAATTGAGTGTCGCCTTCTGTTATTTTTGAAAAATCGCTTCCTTTTGGAAAATACTGCCTGGCCGGTCCATTGGTGTTTTCGTTTGTTCCTCTCTCCCAAGAGGAATAGGGATGGGCAAGGTACACATCAGCATTCAGTTCTTCAGCGAACTCTTTGTGCCCAGCAAATTCCCGGCCGTTGTCAAAGTGATTGTCAGAGTTTTCAAACGGTATGGTTTCAACATCTAAGTGACAGCCTTCTTGAACAGGGATTGTGATATAATCGCGGGCGGTGAAAAAGACCTCCAGGCTTCGTGCAGCCCGAAGCTTTGACCAGGAACGGTGGCCCTCGTTGGAAGGGGAAATGTACCATGTTGGACCGGCCGCCGCGAGCAAAGTTGGCTGTTGTGTTTTGAAGTCGGGGGGGGGCGAAAAGGAAGAAGGAGATGAAGCGAGGGAGCCGGAGTGGATACCCGGCTCAGGGAGTCCGGTTCCGTGCCGTTCCAGACCGCTCGCGCAAACGTACCTTATACGAGAGGAGTTTTTATGAGAGTCAAGAATCCGATTTACGTGCTCTGTCTTGTGTTGGCGGTAGTTCTGGTGCTTTCAGTTACCGGATGCGGCGAAGAGGGTGCCGAGCCAACATCGTCGTCCGAGAGTGTCTCTGATCCAGTTGCAGGTGCTGAAGATGCGGCGGATACTAGTCCGACGAACGAGGACTCTCTGGAGTTCGACGACATCCCCGAGATCGTGGGATATGAGGTCACTAAACAGGAGCAGAGGGGCAACGAACTCTACGTGAACCTCTTGGGGGAGACCACCGAGGAAGAGGCGTTACAAGTCTTCGCCAACTGGGCGGAGGGCGAAGGCTGGACCGCCCTTGACATGGATTGGCCCAACATTGACCTTGCCTTCGAGAAGCCGGACAGGGTCTATCCGCTCAGGATATCGGTCTTCCCTCACCCGGCATCAGGCGAGGTGGAAGTCCTGGTCATAATGCCGGCTGTCGGGGATAAACTTGGAGATTGGTAGGGCTTCTGCGCGGAGCTAACGTAGAAGATTGTGCCAAATGACGTGTAGTATATAGCACGTTGACACGCCCCATAGTGTCTTCTGACATCATTGTATCCCAACAGGGGAGGAGAGAGCAGTTCACCCGGCGATGGGCTCCTGTTCCCGCCTCTGCAGCAGGCGCTGGTTCAGCAAAACCGATAAGCCCCGCGATCGCGGGGCTTATATTTTTAGAAAGCGTAGCGCCAAGCTTGAAAGGGGGCGTGGGAAAAACTGTTTGCATCGCCCTCGTGGCACGCTAGTATGCAGAGATGGAGTGTGAGAAGGTGATAGTGATTGATTTTGATGAAAGCTGGGGGTTTATCTCGCTCTCTGCCCTTCTTTCATTATAGGGCCAACTTAATTACATGCAGTATAAACGTGTTTAACAGCAAAATCGATGTGTTTAGATGGTTTCTTCTCTCAGCAATTAAATCACAAGAAAGCTCGAATCGTATTCTGTAACTTCCTTATTCCTTCAAGATGAGATTGGCAAAAGAGACACAAACACAATAAATTTACTCACATACAGTACACACCGCATCGCAACTGAAATCCAGCTCTTGACCATCATAGCTTACACATTCTTCATGGAATGATCCCTGGAATACTGTAACTGTACCACCTGCAGGACATTGTCCGGCACCCGCACAGACCGAATTGGGGTCATCAGAATAGCTTCCCCCAGCCTCACAATAGTCATATTGCAATTCGTCCCCACCATAATTACGCATCCAGTGGACAATCCATTCTTTGTCTGGATGGCGACAAGTTGAGAGCGTTTCTTGCCGGATTGTTTCACAGTTGATCTCCACTTGTGCTTTGACGCTGAAGATCTCTCCGTTTTCACACCGCCGACAATCGCCCTCAACCTGTGGGGGAATGATCGTGTCGTCGGGCATAAAAACGCATTTACTTTGTTTGCACTCATCCCTTGTGCAAATCTTACCATCATCACACTCAGAATCTTCAGAACATTCGGAAAGAGATAAGGACCAAACAATATACCCAACATATGGCATCTCCACGGGAGCCACATCTATATCCTGGGCGCCGTCTCTTAGTTCAAGTGCTATGGGTATATCTTCTTGATCTACCGATCCGCTAAAAGCAATCAGTGAAATAGGGAACGTTATTTCCCCCTGAACATCCAAATCCCCTTGCCCAGTAATTGTAAGGTCGCCAATTATCAAATTTCCTTGTGGGGTATCGGCAAAAACCATAAGTTGCATGTTTGCAGTCTCCACAAGGACCGCTGCTTTTAGTGTAGCTTCGAGCGGGTCATCCAATAGAATTTCTCCATCTATCGAGGCGGTAAATGGTCCTCCCCCATCCACTCTAAGTCGTGCACCTTCCACCACAATTCCTGGCCCTCCAATCAAATATTGACTGGATCCACCTCCGCCAAGTTTTCCTGACAAATCGGATATAAAAGGTATCGGATCAGAGAATTCGCCATGCAGGCCAGCAGGAACCGTAAAAAATCGCAACCCAACGTTGCCCTTGATCGGGCATTGGCTCAGATAAGCGCTGGCGCGCGCCCGGTACAAGTCTACTAATTCGCCGGTCTCGCCCGTGTCGTTTAGAAGCCTTCCATACATGAGAAGTGTGTGAAGGTAATTACCGCAAGGATCTCCCTGAACTCCCTGATTGAAAAAATCCTCAGCTGCATCATGAGCGGTGCTTTGGGCGTCATTTATTAGTGTTACAGATTCACTGCTGTGTCCATATAATTCAAGCAATTCAGCCAGCCCCAGCATGGAAGGAACGTCCTGGTATGAAGATCCGGTCTCGATATCTTCTTTCATCTCCAGCAGTTGATCGCTTGTACAAAGACGTTCAATGGCCTCATTCAAGCTTGACGTGTGGGACAAGGAGTTGGGAGGCGGAGGTATGATCGGAGATCTTACCAGCATGGATCGTAGTCCTATCCCCTTA
>JAWOBE010000084.1:0-22160 GCA_046498185.1 Desulfatiglandaceae bacterium
GTGGATTTGGGAAAGCTGATCGATGACGGCGCAACAGAGCTGAACATAGATATCAACGGCGGGGATGTAATTTATGTGGCTGAGGCCGGTGAATACTTCGTGGACGGCGCGGTTCGCAGGCCGGGTTCCTATGCGATAAAACAAAATATGACCCTGCAGGAAGCAGTGGTCGCCGCGGGTGGATTCGCGCCTTATGCCGTTAAGGATGAAATCGTTGTCATCCGCAATGATGGTGGGAAAAGACAGACACAGACCATAGACATTTCCAAGCCGGAGAACTGGAATGTCCCCGTGGAAGACCAAGACGTGATCTTCGCAAAATCAAGCGCCTTGGGAAAGCTTTGGCACGGCTTCAGGTTCAGCTTTTTTGGATTGGGGTTCTCCGATCCGGAACGTTGACATGCCATCGAGGTGTATTTTGTATCTTCCAGAGGACCCTTGCAAGGTTTTGACGGGCTTTTTTTTCAAGCCGTTCCACCGCTGCATCCCCTTGGCGCTTTTGACATGCAGCGATGGAACAGCGGTAAAACTGGGCTGCTTCAAAAAGCCTTTCATCCCTCATTTCAAGCACATAACCCATATTGTTCAATGAAAACGGGGAAAGCGGGTCTTTTTTGTAGCCTTTCTCGAATGCCTCCCATGCCTCGGCCGGCCGGTCGGCTTCAAGCAGCCGTAGCCCCTCCGCATGATAATTTATGAACTGGCCGCAGCCTAAGAACATGCATCCCGCCAGTAATTTCCACACTATGTTTCCCGGCCTAAGCATACTCATCAACCTTCGCTTCAGAAATATCCACTAATGTCACTGGTAAACCAGGCGCCTGACCCTGTAATCTTCATCCACCTGCACCAGGGAAAGAAAAATCGGCCCCTCCCTTTCCTTCCAGCCGGTTTTTTTGAAACGCCAGCGCAGAATATAGTCCCCGCTTACTTCAATCATGTCGTCCCGGACAACATAATGATCCACATCAATATGGTAGGCGAGATCCCGCAGATTCAGGAAGTTACGGCGGTAACGAGGTTCGAGATCCTTTACGGCCTGGTCGTTTTCCATGGCATCTGCGGTGAAATATCCCATGAAAAGATCGTAGTTCAAATCCTGGTATGCGCTGCAATAGGATGCCAGGAACGTCTCGATCCGTTCCAGGGAGTGGGAAGCAGCAGGCTCAGGCTTCGGTGCCACCGAAGCAGGTGAATCCTTGATGGGTTCTGCTGCGCCAACCTCTTTTGGCTGCTGCATGGCCGGGCTTTGTCGCGCCGGATGCGGTTTCGGCTCAACATTTTGCTGTATGAGCTTTTCCGGTTTTTTCTCAAGGGTAGGGGGCTTTTCCGGCAAAGCCGACTCCACGGGCGGCTCGGGCTGAACGGGCGGCTTAGATTGTTTTTCAGATTCGGGAAGTGAGGAAATTGAAATTACCTCAGCTTTAGGAACCGGGTTTCGAGCCACAACTAGGTTCTCAACTTTTTGTAAAGGTGGTGTTGGTTTCTCCGCCTTGGGCGGAGTGTTTGGCGTTTCCGCTTTTTCAGGCAAAGGATCCTTCTCTTTTTCTGGTGGCTCCACGCGCGTCTCGGGTTGTTTTTCAGATTCGGGAAGTGAGGAAATAGAAATCACCTCAGCTTTAGGAGCCGGGTTTCGAACATCAATCACTTCTTCAACCTTCTGGAAAGGCGGTGTTTGTTGATTCACCTCGAGTGGAGTTTTTGACGTTGCGGGCCTCTCCGATTGCTCTTCAAGGGTAGGCGGCTTTTCCGACAAAGCTGGCTCCTCCATCGGCTGCTCTATGCGCACGGGGGCTTTTGCCACTCGTGGAGGCTCCATCAGAGCCTGTTCTTTGAAAAAGAAATCTGCAACACCTATGGCCGCAAGCAACAAAACCACGACCCCTGCCAACTGGAATATCGTCCGCCTCCTCTGCCGGTGCATGAGGATTTTTCTTTGATTTTCCTTTTTTCGGGCATGGTCTTGTTCCACCCAGTAGGGGGTTTGGTTTCTGCGGGCGTCATATCGTTCCCGGAGTTCCGGGTTTGAAAGAACCCTGTATGCTTCGGTAAGCCTTACGAAATCAACGGAGTCGGCACCGGGATTTGTGTCGGGGTGCAATTCCCTGGCCCTCATCCGGTAGGCTTTTCGTATAACGGAGTCAGGGGCATTGGAAGGTACGTTCAATCTATCGTAAAAATCAGGTGATCTGTCATCACTTTGTGTTGAAATGCCCAGGGCAATCGCAGCCGGTTCAAGGCGTCGCTTCAAGTCGGGGACGGAAATATTTTCCTGCCGGCATGCTTGAGCCAGTTCTTCAATGAAATCCGCGTCTACACCGGGCGTGGGGTTCAGGATCCGAAGAACGCTTTGAAGCAGTAACCTGTCTCCGGCAAGGGCGGAGATAAGCGAGGGGGTGTCGGTTGCATTTTTGACTTCCCTGACCAGCTGCTGTGCGAGAATGGTTCCTTTGCTGTAGCTGGAGTACATACCCTCGTCCTATGAAGCGCTTCGGCCGGATGTCTTTCGAGAGTTTCCGGGTTCTTCGTTATCGTTCAATTTCTGAACAACCTCCGATCCGCTATGATGCCTGCTTTCGTGTTTGCTGCCACTGTGATGCCTTTTCTTTTTCTTCATCGAAATTTTTCCCTCGGGGGTGTCCCCGTAGGAATAATAATTGTAAGCCTGATAATAGCGGTAATAGGAGCGGTATCCATAGCGCTTGGTCATGTTGACCTTGTTGATGATGCATCCCAGGAGATTTCCCTGGACATTCAGGATGGATTTCTTGAAATGTCTCAGGTTGCTTCGCGTGGTCTCGCCGAGTGAGGAAACGAGGACTACGCCCCCCACGTTCCTTGAAAGTACAAGAATGTCGGCGAAACCGTGATGAGGGGGTCCGTCGATGATAATGCGGTCGAAATATTTATGAAGAACTTCGATCAACCTCTTGAACCGGTGGGAGGCCAGCAGCTCCACAGGGTTCGGAGGAACGGGCCCGGCGGGAAGGATGAAGAGTCTTTTTTGATCCGCCGCCGGGTACAGCTTGGGCATATCCACAACCCCTGCAAGAAACCTGCTGAGGCCGGGGCTGTCGGATTCCTGATCGGCGAAGATTTTATGAATGCGGGGCTTGCGCAGGTCTGCATCAAGCAGGGCCACCCTCTCACCGGCTCCTGCAAATGTGTAGGCAAGGTTCACGGCGATAAGCGTTTTCCCTTCCATGGGCTGGGTGCTGCTTATAACGAAGCTGCGGGCATTCTTATCCGCACCTGAAAGCTGGATGGACACGCGGGTGGTTCGCAGCGCCTCGGAAAGGGGAGCCCGCGGGTTATGCAGGAGAATTTTTTCCAGTGGGAATTCTCCGTC
Organism: Desulfatiglandaceae bacterium; assembly: GCA_046498185.1. Lineage (GTDB taxonomy): Bacteria > Desulfobacterota > DSM-4660 > Desulfatiglandales > Desulfatiglandaceae > CAYXDR01. The sequence goes on from JAWOBE010000084.1 coordinate 3,350, forward strand.
GGCTTTGGTGAACGGCAGCACTCCCAGCACCGGTATCCGGAATCGGTCTGTAATTTCATCCGGGTTTAAAATGGTATCGGTGAAGTGCTCCAGCAGGAATGCCAGACCGATTCCGCCCATCAAACCCAGCACGATCGCCAGGAGCAGGTTTCTCGAGACTTTCGGCTTGAAAGGAAAAATAGGGAGCCTCGCCCGGTCCACCACCTGGATGTTGCTTGCTGAAACCCCCACCATGGACTCGATTTCCTTGGCCCGCTCGAGTAAACTCTGGTAGATGCCCTTGTTGGTCTCAACCTCCCGTTCCATTATCTTGTACTGCGTGGCGCGCTCGTTTAAGTCCATTGCCAGCCGTTTCTGGAATTCGGCGCGTTCCTCGAGAACTTCAAACTGCTTCAGAGCTGTTTGGTATTCATTTTTGATAGCCCGGAAAACCCTGTTCTCTTCCGTCTCAAGCTGTGCCTCGAGGCTGTTGATGCGTGATTTAATCGCCTTTACTGTGGGGTATTCGTCGTGAAAGGTCACGGATAGATTTTCATAATCACTTTTCAGCTTGGTGAGTTCCTCTTTGAGCTGGCCTATCACCGAGTTGTTGAGAACCTGGGGAAGATTTTCGGGCCCTTCCACCTGAGCCTGGTCGTAGACGGCCTCGGCGGCGATGAGTCTTGTCTCGGTTTGTGCAAGGGCTGTGTTTATCTCTTCCAGCTGGCGGTAAATGCTGTTCATCTTGGAATCAAGCGAGACGATGCCCGCCTGCTGCGCAAACCGGTTCATGTCCTCCTCGGCCTTTTCGAGAGCTATTTTGGCCCTGTCAATCTGCCTCATCAAGAAGGTTCGGGCGTATTCCGAGGCTTCAAGCTTCTTTTCCATCTGCGCTTCGATGAACTTATCAATATACGCGTTAACCGCTTGCCGTGACAGGTGGCGGTCCCTGGAGGTGAAACTTACCTTTATGATAAAGGACTGCCGGTCCGGCTCGGCCTGAAAGTTAGCCTGCATGAAACGCAAGAGACGTTCCTGTTTGAGGACGCCTTCGTCAATGGCCGGGGGTTGGGGTGCCTTTGGGTTTTCACGGCTGAAAAGGGAGCGGATTGTACTTTTAAACCTGTCCATGATCCCCGGCTCTTTCTCCGGGAACAAGGTTTCCAGCACCACCGGGTGTTCGTGGAGGTTCAAGTGGTCTATGACACGTTCGGCAAGCCCCGGGCTGGCCAAAAGTTGAACTTGGGTCAGGTAGAACTCTCGTGCCTTGAATTCATCGGCGACGACTTCTTCGAACTTGGTGACGTTGGGTGTTTCGTGGTTGACCTCGATGGTGGCCTCGGCCTTGTAAATTTTCGGCATTGAAAGAGTGAAAACCAGCGTCGTGATAAAAACCAGCGCCAGAAAACTCAACACCAACCATTTTCTCCGGATCAGGATGTCCAGATAATCCCGCAGGTTTACCTCATCCTCGGACCAGGGCGGTGCAGAGTCGTACACATCGGTGGACGGCAGGTTTCGTCCGGGTTCTGCAAGGGCATGTCTGTCGCGTCCGTCGTTTAACTCGTTCATGTTTTTTTCTTCACTCATGACTTCTCCAGCGACTGAAGGTCAAAGTCATCCAGCCATAATACACCGTTGATTTTGTTGTCGAAACGCCTGCTTTTATGACGTCGGAATCGGATTAGCACGGCAAGGCAGTCCTCCGGCACCTGGAAGTCGAGGCTCACCTGCCGCCAGGCCTGAGAGCCCAATATCACCGGCCCTTTTTCAGCCAGACCGCGGCAGTCTTTTCCGACAACTTCCACAAAGATCCCCTTGTCGGAGGTGATCTGAAGAGCTTTCCACCAGTAGCTCAGCCGGTATGCAATGCCGGGCGACACAGGCACCAGCTGATAGAGATGGCTGAAATAGCTGTTGGCTGACCCGTAAAACCGAATTTCGAGTGCTTTTCGGCCGGAGTGGGAGCGCACGGAGGTCTGCCGAATGCTCCATTCATTTTTGCGATCACTGAGGCGCCAGTCAAAGCCCATTCGGGTCAGGGGCTCCTCGAACCCAGGGTTTGTAACCCCTGCCGGATCAGCTGAAGGCATCCACAATTTGCGAGCAAGCAAAAGGTTATCATTGCCTATCAAAAAATGAATAAAGGAAAGCCGCAGGGTTTCATCTTCACGCTGTTCCTGGGCCAGCGCCTTCCACGCGACAAGCGCGTCTTCGGCGCGTCGCCAGCGCATGAGCCAGCGGAAATACGTCTCGCGGTTTTCCGGAACAAGGCGGTCGACCACCGCCGGGGTGTCCTGGCCCAAGTGTGTTTCGAGCAGCCAAAGGGCGTCGTTTGCGCGCACCCTGTCGCTTGCGAGCTGGTTGAGATTATCGGTGAAAATTCCCTCCTGGCCGAGTTCGCGGGCAAGAAGCGCCTGGTCCCACTTCCAGCGTGTCACCTTTGGGGTCATTTCCGTCAACATCACGGATATCTTTCGGGCAAAGGTGTGGTTACCCTTCGATATCGCCGTCTCAGAAAGTCTCAGCCATGCATCGACATATAAGACATTTTCAGAAATAGCCTGTTCAAAATATCTTTGAGCCGTCCCCAGGCGGCTTTCCATAAAAGCCCTGCGCCCGAAAAAGTAATGAGCTTTTGGAAAGGCACGCAATTCCTCCGGAGCCTTGTCAGGCATTACGGCCGGCATCCGTCGGACGGTCTCTTCATCAAGGGACCAAGGCACAAGCCATGCCGCAATCCCCAGCAACACAATTGATATTGCCGCCTTCAAGAAAGCTGAAACCATTTTCTTCTCACATGGGCACTGCCGGATATCCCTGCGATGCCGTCAAGATCCTCAAGTTTTTCAGCCTTGAGAACCCTGTGTGGATTTTCGATCATCAAACGGTTCAAATTGCGTTCGCCTAAGAGGGATATCATCGCTTCAAGGCCCCGGGTTACCATTTCAGGGCTGCGGAGTTCGCTATCGTGGGAATCGGTGGCAACGCAGTGGATTTTACGCTCAGCCGCAAAAGCGAGTGCCACCTTTCGCGCATGCCTGCCGTTGAGGCCCAGCAGGCTTTCCCAGTTGATTTGTATATAGGCGCTGGACGAAGCAATGTCCTTTACAAGTTCGGGCTCGGCCGCGAGCTGGGCGCATCTCTCCGGGTGCGCGAGCAACACCCTGTATCCCATTCGGGATATATCATGCAGAATGTCCTCCCAGCCCAATGGAAAACGCTGAAAAGGGCATTCCAGAAGCAGGTATGGGCCGTCTGAAATCGTCAGCACCCGGCCTTCCGACAGAAGCTGCGGCACCAGCGGATCCATGGCGATTTCCATCCCGGGGTTTATACAAAGTAGTATGCCATAATTCCGAAGCCCTGCTGATACAAGTTCTATCTTTTCCCTGATCTTCTGCACGTTTGGCATCCACCCTGTCCCGGGAATGCAATGGGGTGTCGCCACAACGGTTCTGAACCCGGATCTTGCATAAATTTTCGCCAATATGAGGCTTTCCTCCAGGGTCTCCGGCCCGTCATCGATCCCGGGCAGGATGTGAGAGTGAACATCAATCAGGAATTTAAACTCTTTTTTCATCACGTACCAACCACTCTACATCTAAATCGCCTTTTTATCAAAGGTTCATCATCGCGGGTGCCACGCAAAGCCAAATCGATCATTGCGGGGCAGTTGCACAGGCTTGCTGTAAATCCGGACGATCCATCACTCGATGTCGATGTAATTCAGGGGGCGCCTGCGGCGGATGGTGATGTCAGGCTTTGACTCCGAGCTTTCGGTTTCTGACCTGTTCCTTTATCCTCTGGATGTGGCCGCGGCCGAGACCTTTCACTTCGCAACCCAGCTCGAAATATACTTCGATTTCCTTATCCGTGAGAATACCGAAGCAATCGATGATCGCTGAGGGGTGTCCGACCATGTCAAATACATTTTGCGGATTGAGCGCTTTGTAGTCCTTGTGGGGCACGGCCAGAACCACAGCGTCCACTCCTCGCAAAGCGTCCTGGACGCTTTTTTTAACCTCCAGTTTCGTTAGTTCCTCCTGGTTGCGGAAAAATCTTGCCCAAGAATGCCCCGGGGAAGGGTAGGTCTCCTGTTTTTCAAACTCCCACCAGTGCTTCACATAGGGATCATGAACCACCACTTCTCCGCCCATTTCGGTCAATTTGCGTACAATCATCTCGGAGCCGCTGTAGCGGGTGTCCCCGACATCCTGGCGGTAGGAAGCGCCAAGGAGTGCAATTTTGGATGCAGCGACGATCTTTCCCATGTTTCTGAGGGCGTCGCGCACCAGCTGGGCCGCATGAAGCGCGCGGGTATCGTTTATGTCTATGGCCATGGGAGTGATTTTAAAATTTTCATCCTCAAAGCCCATCAACTTGTTGTATGCCCATACTCCGAGACCACCGTCTTTCGGCAGGCAGTAGCCGCCGATGCCCGGGCCGGGAAAAATAATGTTCGAGTGGGTAGGGCGCATCCTTATGGCTTCGATAACCTTTATGAGGTCGACCCCGTTTCTCTCAGAAAACCGGCTCCATTCATCTAGAAAAGCAAGGGTGGTAGCCCGGTAGGCGTTTTCCACGATCTTGCAGGTTTCGCTTTCGATGGGTCTGTCCAGGACCGTGAGAGGGAATTTTCCCACGTTGAGGATGCTGCTCAGGAAATGAACAACCTTTTCCCTGGCATCACTGTTCACACCGCTGCATACCCGCCAGAAATCCCGGATGCTGGCGACATATTCCCGGCCCGGCATGACGCGCTCGAAGCTGTGGGCCAGCAGGGGATCCTCTGAGAAGCCCCTGGCCTCGAAGGCTTTTTTGATTATCGGGTATGCCACGTATTCCGTGGTGCCGGGGGGAACGGTGGTTTCAATCAGGACCAGGCTGTTGGGCTGAATGTTTTCACCAATTATCTTGAGGCTTTCTTCCAACGCCTTGATGTCCGCATGGCCGTCCCGGACGTTTCCCAGGCTGTTTTTGTGGTAATCGCACTGAACATCCACCACCACCACGTCGGCAAGGCCGAGGGCGTCGTATGAAAAGGAGGCGGTGAGCGTTTGTTTTTCCTTCACGCACCGGGCGATCAGCGGGGCCACCTCGGGATCTTCGGCCTCCACCGGTGCGACACCCCTGTTCAGGTACGGGATCTTCCAGTACGAGCGGATCGATGGCCGCTGCATGCCGACCACGAAATAAAGGGACTCTCCTGTTTCCGGGTCAACGGAATCCGCGACCACGCCGGCCATCACCGCGCCCACAAAACCTACACCCATCACCACGACTATTTCGCGGCCGAGCCTGCGTTGTTCTGCAGCAAGATCCTGGAGACGCTTTTTTTCTATCTCGAAATCTTGTTCAGAAGGAAGAGGGAAAGATTCACCGTTGGGTGATTGGGAAATAGCATTGTTCATTATAAATGGTCACTCCTTTATAAAATGGGTATTTGAAGTTGGGGATGTAAGATACAGAATTTCAGACAGGATTGACAGGATTTTCAGGATTTTTTTCTATCTAGTTGATCCTGTTGATACTATCAGACATTCATCGGCCCACATCGCCGTTATCGGTTATCGATTATCCGTTATCAGATAAATTAAACATTAGAACACAAGAAATTCAAAATCAAAAAATATTTCTTTTGTTTTTAACATTAGAATTTTGAACTTTGGAATTTGTTTAGGATTTCGCCTGCCCCGTTCAATGCCCTGAAAAGGTCAGCATAGCGCATTTAACAGGGATATTCGGATTTCGAATTTAACTTGTGCGGGCTTCGCGCTGTTCGTGGCGTCTTCGGGGCGGAATTCAAAATTTTCGACAGGATTGACAGGATCTATGAAATGAACAGGAATACCGTGTTTTTTGGTGGCATATGGGGTATTCACCCCGTTTTCATGAAAACGATGGTTCACGTATGCTCGAGTAAAAAATGAGGAGAGCGGTGAATCTACGTACTGCCTGAGGAGATTGTATGGGAATTTTTGTGGACCGTCGAACGGGCAGGCGCCGGTATCCTAAGGAGCATCGTGGGATCCAGGCAGGCTTTCGGGGTAAAAGATTTTTGGAATCGTTAGGGGGATAGCATGGCGGGCGGAGTTATCCGAATCATCATTTATGTTCTGATTATATCCCTCCCGGTCTGGCTCGCGACCTGGCTGGGGAAGGGCGGGGCGGGGTTTGTCACGGATGTCGCCCGGAATTTCGGGCTGATGGGCTTCATGATTTTGATGGTGCAGCCGGTGATTGCGGGGCGTTTCCATTGGGTGGAGCGGGCCTTTGGATTGGATATTCTCATCCGGTTTCACAAATATATCGCCGTGACCGCAGCCTCGCTGCTTTTCCTCCATCCGATCCTCCTTTCCATAGGACATGGGAGCTGGGAACTGCTTATCGGGTTGAACCTCCCGTGGTACATCTGGGTAGGGAAAGGCGTCCTCGTCCTGGTGTTTGCTCAGGTGCTGGTGAGTCTTTACCAGGGAAAGATCGGGCTGAGTTTTGAGACGTGGCGGCGGGGGCATGACCTGATGGCCCTGGCCGTCCTGGGCCTTATTTTCCTTCATTCCTGGTTTGCCGGGGATGATCTCGACCGGCCATCCATGAAAAGCCTCTGGGTGATCGTGGCACTGACGGCTGTAGCCGTGTTCCTTTACCACCGCCTTGTCAGGCCTGCTTATTTGCGGCGCCATGCCTATTCCGTGAAGGACGTGGTCCAGGAGACCGAGGATGTATGGACCGTGAAAATCACCCCGCCGGTCGAAGAACAGATTCAAGATTATCTGCCGGGTCAGTTTCATTTTCTGACGTTTTTCAGAGACCCCTCTCTGCCCGTGGAGGAACATCACTGGACGATCTCTTCCAGCCCGACCCAAAAGGATTTTATCAGTTCAACCATCAAGGAATCCGGGGATTTCACCGCCACGATCGGGAAGACCCGGCCGGGAGACCGGGTTGCGGTTCATGGACCTTTCGGGCGGTTTTCCTATGCGCTCCATCCCGAGGAGCGCGATTTGGTGTTTCTGGTCGGTGGAATCGGGATTACGCCCATCATGGCCATGATTCGGCATATGAACCAAGTCGGCGATACCCGCTCGGTGACACTCCTCTATGCCAACCGCAGCCGCAATCAGATTGTGTTTCGGGACGAGCTGGATCGGATCGCCCGGGAAGGCCGTCCCCGATTGACAGTGGTCCATGTCTTGAGCCGACCGGAGGAAAGCTGGGAAGGCAAGACCGGGCATGTGGACGGCAAGATGATCGAGAAATACTGCGGGCCCAACCTGCATGACAAGGTATTTTATATCTGCGGCCCGCCACCGATGGCGGAGAGTCTTTTGAAGGCCCTGGCTGAGCGCGGGGTTTCAAAGGATCGGATTCGACGGGAGATATTTTCATTTATCGACTGATTATTAATGAGTTCGTAAAAAGTCAAAACAACGATGTCGCTCGGCGTCGGGGTTGCTATCGGCATCGGTATCGGACGTTGATCGGCGCCCTTTTCGACCCCGATACCGATCCCGACCCCGACGCCGATAAGGCAGGGATGCTACTTTTTACGACGCCGTCATTATTGATGGCCTCGTAAAAAGTCAAAACAACGATGTCCTTCGGGGTCGGGGTTGCTATCGGCATCGGTATCGGACGTTGATCGGCGCCCTTTTCGACCCCGATACCGATCCCGACCCCGACACCGATAAGGCGGGGATGCTACTTTTTACGATGCTATCATTATTGATTCACAAGATTAGAAGAGGGGGTTATGAGAAAGACGACGCTGCATAGAACAACCGGTGCCGTGGTAGCTGTTCTTCTTGCAACAGCGATTTCCACGGCCGTTTTGAGGAATACGGTTTTTTCCCAGCATGAAAACGGAGGCGCCGCCCACACCCATACCCATGACGGAAATGACGATGGCACAACCCGGGCGACGCTCGGCATGGAGTTGTTTGAAAGTGTGGGGTGCTCTCAGTGCCACCATGCCGATTCTGAGAAAACCAAGATCGGGCCGGGCTTGAAGGGGCTGTTTGACCTTGCGGAATTGCCTGACAGCGGTCGTCCCGTAAGCGAGGCGAATGTCATGAAACAGCTCGAGGATCCTTATGAGGACATGCCGTCTTTTGCCGAGCGTTTGAGCCCTGAGGAACAAGAACAGATCATCTCGTATCTCAAAACCCTTTGACCAGGGTGTAAAGGAGGAATTGTCATGAAAAAATCGCATGTCTTTCTGGTCGTGATGTTGGTTTCATTGCTCGCGTTGGGAGCGTCCGTGGCGGCGAAGTCCCACAAACTGACTGATCCGGAGGGAGAAGCCTTCTGGACGTATATCAGCCAGACGAATCCCTATGAGAAATGGGAGAATTGGCCGGGCTATGACGGGATTTACCCGGGAAAGAGCCCACATGGGGCCTACTTGAAGTTGTATGCCAACGACATTGCCATCCAGGCGGCAAAGGACGGGAAGCCCCTGCCGGAGGGATCCATCCTGGTGAAGGAGAATTATGGCAAAGATAAGGAAACGTTGGTGGCTATCACCCCCATGTACAAGGTGAAAGGGTACAACCCCGACGATGGGAATTGGTTCTGGGCGAAGTACAAAAAAGATGGAACCATAGAGGCGGCAGGAAAAGTGGAAGGGTGTATTCAATGCCATCGAAATGTCAAAGAGGACGATTATTTGTTCTCAAAAGCGAAATAGAAGCATTTTTCCATCTTGTTGACCCGTGAGACATTCATCGGGCCAGATCGCCAGTTATCGGTTATCAGTTACCAGAAAAATTCAAAACCAAAAATATTTCTTTTGTTTTGAACATTAGAATTTTGACATTGGTATTCATTTAGGATTTCGATATTAGGATTTCAAATGTTTATAATAAAGGATAACTATCTACGAATAACGATCTATCTCGAATTTGGCAACATCAGGAAGCCTTGTTCCACGAGGTAGCCGAGGATTCTCATGGCGCCCTGCTGGGGGTTTAGAAGGCTGGTATCTATTCGGAGTTCCGGATGGTGCGGGGGCTCGTAGGGATCGTCGATGCCGGTGAACCCTTTGAGTTCGCCGCTGCGGGCCTTCTTGTAAAGCCCCTTGGGATCGCGCTCTTCGCACACCTCGATGGGGGCGTCCACGAAGACTTCCATGAAAAAAAGGCCAGCCTCCTCGTGGATTTTTCGCGCGATATCGCGGTCCTTGCGGTACGGGGAGATGAAACTCGTCATCGTGATGAAGCCGGAGTCTGCGAAAAGTTTTGCCACTTCGCCTATGCGGCGGATGTTTTCTTCCCGGTCCTCGGCGGAAAAGCCGAGGTTTTTGTTGAGCCCGTGACGCACGTTATCCCCGTCGAGCACGTAGGTAAGCCTGTTTCTCTGGACAAGAGCGTGCTCCAGTGTGAAGGCGAGGGTGCTTTTGCCAGCGGCGCTAAAGCCGGTCATCCAGATGGTGCAGCCGTGCTGCTGCAGAAGATTTTCGCGCACCTGGCGGCTTACGTGCCCTTCGTGCCATGTGATGTTGTTCGATTTTATTTCCATATTTAAGTGTTGGTGGCGCCTGCGGCGCGTGTAAATTTTTCGTACCAGGTTTAATTTTTATGGTGCGAGAGGGGGGACTCGAACCCCCACAGGTTGCCCCACTGGATCCTAAGTCCAGCGCGTCTGCCAATTCCGCCACTCTCGCATCTCAAGAGAAATCGTATGATTCCTGATTTTAGTCACGGTGTCAAGAGGCATGGCGGAAGTCGGAGGGTGGGGCGCCGTGCGGGCCAGATCGCCATTACAAATCGCTCCCACAGACAAGCCAGAAACCGCCGAGGGGAAACTCCATTACGACAACGATTTAAGGCAGACAAATCAGAAGATACTGCGATACCGACAAGGGGGGGGATCTCGATTACGATTACGACAACGACAACGATTTAACCAGACAAACCATATAAACCCAAATATCTTCTTGATTCCTGGAGGCGTTCCGTCGGAGAATGGTTGTGACACGTTTTCGATCCGATTGATTCATAATGATAATAAGAGGATTTCATGGTGGAGCGAGAGATTAAAGAAATTGTCGATTATCGTGGGGACTGTTGACGGGCGTTTCTGGACGTAAGTTTATGTCTTCGAACCATGAAAACCGGGCAGTCTTACACGTTCCTTGTCGAACTGGACAAAATGAAAGGCATCCACAAAGTCGTTTTCCACAACGATGGGGAAATTTTGGAAGAGACTCGGGTAGGGGATGACATGAGGGTATCCGTGCGCAAGGTCGATGAGGGGGGATAAGATTGCTTAGTGGCGGTCCCGGCAATCACAGTGCCGACATTGACCGACGACCCATATTGCGGTATTCTTTTATTTCTACGGAGGAAAACCGGTGGCCGATGAAATGGATGAACAGGAATTTAAAAAGAAATACATAAACCTCAGGGTGTTGAAAAGCGCCCAGGACTACATGCAGGCCTCCGGGGAAACTCCGACGGCGGTATACCCGATCCGCGTGCCTGAAGACCTCCTGTATCAGGTCCTCAAGCTGCATGGCCCTGAGCACGTGGACAAACTGCTCCATGAAATATTCATGCACGGACTCAAGGTATGGAGCGAGGCCGTGTACCAGACCGTGTTCGGGTCAGAGGAAAACCTGCAGGAATTCATCGAACTCCTCAAGCACCGCGGCGAGGAGGAAGAATCCGAATCCAGTTAGTCCCTTCCTGCGTTATAGCATCCTGTCCAGCTCCTTCAGCATCCTGTCTAGCCGCTTGGCGGAGACAGGCTGAGGCGTCTTAATTTCCTGCGCGAAAAGCGACACCTTGAATTCTTCGAGCATCCATCGAAAGTCTTCGAGGGCGTTTCGTTTTTCAGCGGACGCCTCCGGGGGCAGCTGTTCGCGCTGGGAGCGGAGGGCGTCGAGATATTTTTTGACCTGCTCTTTTTTCCGAGCGTCCTTTATAACATCGTGTGACCCGCGCGCGGCCCGGATCTGCATCGCCTTGAGGTACCTGGGCAGCGATTCCAGACGCGCTGTATCGTAGCGCATCAGGAAATCCGCCGGGACGAGCGCTTGCAAATCTTGTTGAATCTCTTCCAGCATCGTGAGCACCGCCGTGTTTGAACGGTTCGCGCGGCGGGCCGCCGCCAGAACCTCGAGCGTCTGCACACCGCTGTCAATGACCTGCTCGGTTTCTTGAAGGATCGTTTTTGCACGGTTCATGAACTCGGAGCGGGCAAGGGCCAGCCTCTTTTCGAATTCGGATGCAGTCCGGATGCTTGCATCCGTCAGAGGGCTGAGCAGATGGTTGAAGATCCCTTCTTCAATCTCTTCTTTCGGGATCGAAAAACCAAAACCATTCGTTTTTCCGGCGTCGTAAAAACTCGGAGAGGTATGGATAAAGCCGCCCTTAGGCTGGATTCCGGCCTCCGCCGGAATGAGGGGCTGGTTACGTTTTGCAGGCGACCCTTTTTGGCCGGAAACGCTTTTGATAGACCCGGAAAGATACCTTAAATCCTTTTTCATGACACGGCGAAAAAGGGCTTTCAATCCCTCCTTGTGAACCCGTGCCGCTTCTGCGGCGTCGGTAAAAAGCCTTAACGCAGGGCCGTCTTCCTCGGGCACCAGGGCCGGGTAAGCATAACCGTGTTTTCCGGCTGGAACGCTTTCAGGAAGGTCGCCGAAATCCCACCGCTTGATGTCGGTGCGCTCCCAGCGCTTTTTCGCTTCAACCAGGCCCGAGGAGTCCACGGGCGTTGCAGGTGCGTTTTCAGCGGCTTTCGCCAGCAGGGATGGATCGCGTCCGGCGGCGATTTCCCGGCCCTTTTCGTCTTTTATGGACAGGCGCATTCTTAAATGGTCCGGGATGTTCACCTCCTGCCAAACCGAGGCGGGAATGTGGATTTCGAAAAATTCGTGCAATGCCCGGGCAAGGGCCGCAACCAAGCTCTGGTCCGTCTGGTTTTGGATGGCGGGGAGCACGGTTTTGACCGTGCGGGAAACCGGGACAATCGTTTTCCGGTAGCGCTTGGGAAGCCCCTTGATGAGCGCGGTGACTTTTTCTTCCAGGAGCCCCGGGACAACCCATTCCAGGCGCGACGCGGGAAACGTCGCGGCAAGCCCGGAGGGAAGGGCGAGGGTAACCCCATCCTGGTCGCCCCCCGGAGAAAACGTGTACGTACATTCAAGGGTTGAACCGCCGTAGGGGAGGGCGTCCGGAAAGCCGACCAGTTCATCGCTTTCCGGATATTGAACCAGCAGGTCTTCCTCCTTCATCCTCAGAAAACGGTCACCGCGGCGCTTCTTGATGAGATGGGCGAGGCTCCTTGAATCGCATATATCCGGCAGGCGGCTGTCGTAGAAATTTTCAACCGCGCTCTCACCGGCGAAAATATCCCTCCTCCTGAGTTTATCCTCCAGCGAGAGCATGCGCTCCACCAGCCTGAGGTTGTGGTTCAGGAAAGGCGGCCTTGGCTTGAGTTCCCCCTCCACCAGGGCCCTTATGAAAATACGCCTCGATGTTTCCGGATCGATTTTACCGAAAGAAACAGACCTTCCCGGGTTGATCACCAAGCCGTAGAGGGAAACCTGCTCGAGAGCCCGGACTTCCCCCCGGTTTTTCTCCCAGTGCGGGTTCAAATAGGTCCGTGCGCAGAGCTCGCCCCCGATCGCCTCGAGCCATGCCGAATCGATGCGGGCGGCAGTCCTGGCATAGAGTTGCGAGGTTCTAACCACCTCTGCTGCGACGATCCATTCAGGGCCGCGGTTAAAAAGGGTGGAGCCTGGGAAAAGCATCACCTCCCGGCCCCTTGAGGAACGATAAAGGTTTTTTTCTTTTCTTTGAGCGATATTTGTGAGGTATCCGCTCAGGATTGACTTGTGGATCGCGGCGTAGCGCTCTCGAGCGTTCGTGGGGCTTGAAGCAGGGGTCAGGCGCTGCTCCTGGACGATGGCCGTGATCTGCCTGAAAATGTCCCGCCATTCCCGTATGCGTATGTAGGAGAGATAATTTTCGCGGCAGAACTTGCGCATTTGATTCTGGCTGGTCTGCTGCACGATTCGATCGCAGGCCTGGAATATGTTAAAAAGCGTGAGAAAATCAGATTCCGGATGGACAAACGCCGAATGACGCCTGTCGGCTTCGGCGGTTTTGCCTGTAGGCCGCTCCCTCGGGTCCTGGATGCTTAACGCCGAGGCTATAACCGCAATTTCCTCCAGGCAGCCTTGCCCGCAGGCTTCCAGGATCATTCGGGATATCCTGGGGTCAAGCGGCATACGTGCCATGAGAGCGCCCCGGGCTGTCAGCAACACGCGTCCTTCCGTACCTGAGACCGCCCCGAGCTCACCCAGCAGTTGGAAGCCATCGGCCACACTTCTTTTTGTAGGCGGATCAATGAAGGGAAATTTACCAATATCGCCCAGTTTCAAGGAGAGCATCCGGAGGATTACTTCAGCCAGGTTTGCGCGCTGAATTTCCGGTGGTGTGAATCGGGGACGACCTTCATAATCCTCTTCGCTGTAGAGGCGGATGCATACCCCGCCGCGCACACGGCCGCATCTGCCTTTTCGTTGATCTGCGGAGCTGCGTGAAATCGGCACTATCGGCATTATGGTGGTGCGGGTCCGCGGGAGATAGCGGGGGATTCTTGCAACACCGGTATCCACAACATAGGTTATGCCCGGGATCGTGAGGGAGGTTTCAGCGACATTGGTTGAAACGATCACCTTACGTTTTCGGCCGGAGGCGAAAACGTTCTGCTGTTCGGCCGCGGAAAGCCGCGCAAAAAGCGGAAGAACCATGTCGGATTCCCTTCGGACTCCTTCGATCCTCTCACATGCCTCGAGGATATCGGCCTCTGTGGGCATGAACACGAGTATATCGCCGCGGCGTCTCGCATCCAAAAGTTCGCCCACAGCTTCCACGGCGTCGTCTACGTATGTCCGGTCTTCTTTTTCTACGGCTTGGTGGTTCGCGGGCCGGTAGCGGAGTTCCACCGGAAACATCCGGCCTTCCACCGTGATGACCGGCGCATCGCTGAAGGCGGTGGAAAATTTTTCGGTGTCCATGGTGGCCGACGTGATGATCACCTTTAAATCCGGTCTTCGGCTCGTAAGTTTCCTCAGCATGCCCAGCAGAAAATCTATGTTGAGACTCCGCTCGTGGGCTTCGTCCACAATCAAGGTGTCGTATTCGGAAAGCATACGGTCCCGCTGGGCTTCGGCCAGCAGAATTCCATCGGTCATCACCTTGATGTAGCTTCGGCGGTTGGTTCGATCCGTGAAACGGATGCGGTAGCCCACCGAACCGCCGGATTTCTCACCGATTTCTTCGGCTATGCGGTTGCAGACCGCAATTGCGGCGATGCGTCGGGGTTGGGTGCAGCCTATTTTACCATCGATACCCCGGCCAGCCGCAATGCACATTTTCGGGAGCTGGGTGCTTTTGCCGCACCCGGTTTCACCCGATATGATCAGCACCTGGTGATTGCGAAGGGCATCGACGATCTGTTCCTTTTTGTCCGTGATTGGAAGATTTTCAGGAAACGTGACGGCAGGCCTCGACCTCCACCTGTCTTTTTTACGTTCAATAGAAGCCTGAAGGCGGGCCTCGATTTTATCCAGCTCTTTTGCGGTTTTTTCGGAAGCCCCGTCTCGGCCGGCATTCCGCAGGAGACGTTTGAGGCTTCTCCCGCATGCAAACCTATCTGTGCACATTGCACGGTGGAGTATTCTCTGTAGGCGCGAGATGCGTCGCTCGATGTCGGTATCCGCTTTAGGTGTCATTAAAAAATTTGGATTTCCAGTCAGCCTTACCAGCTATTGGGCTTGCGTGGGAAAGTCGTCGGCCAATTTTTCCTTGACCCACATCCTGACAAGGGTGGACATCCCTAGCCCTTTCCGATTTGCAATCTCTTTCAGTTCATCAAGGGTTGGTTCGTCCAGACGCAACGTCAACACCCGTTGCTTTCGAAAGACCAGGTTCTCCGGCTTGGGTAAAAAGTCCTTAACCATCCTGCCCGTTTCCATTGGCTCATCGGTATATTTGATTTTTCTGCTCATATATCTTTCTCCCTTTTCTCCAGTACCCCGCCCCAATGATCCTGATTTTGCCTTGCCTTTCGGTAAAGCGTACGGTCATGACACCGCCTTTGACTTTGCCCAAACAAAAAAACCGCTCTTCCCCATGGCTGTGGTTCAAATCCTCGATAATTACTCGATGAGGATCGGCAAAGGCATATTGGGCACCAAAAAAGGATACTCCGTGCTTCTCCTCATTTTGCGAGTTTTTTTAAAACATCCCATTCAAAGGTTGGTGTCATGTAACAAATGTATTACGAACGACAGACATTGTCAAAAGATTCTTTCATGCGGATAAAGGATGAGGTGGGGCAGGGGTGTATCGGGGTTGTTGGCAGTGCGGAGCATTTCGTCGCTGACGCGACGATGTCAAAATTTCATTTTGTCACTCCCACGTCGCTTGATTCCTGTCGTTTTTGGAGTGCCGAAATGAAATTTTGGCCTGGCCCAAGCTAGGCAACACTACGAACACCAACACACGCCGCAGGCGCCACTAACACCAACACCGCCGCGCAGCGGCACCACCAACACGCGCCGCAGGCGCCCGCTGCACGGCTGTCGCTTACTTACGCACCAGGCGCAGCTTCCGTTCTTTTTCCATCTGACCGTCGTCGATCACTGCCATGGCGGCTTCGAGGCCTCCGGAGAGATCCGTTTTGAGACCCTGGACGGCCAATGCACGGCTCAGCGCGGAAATAAAGAAGATCACGTTTTGTGCCGACGAGGAATACCCCATGAGGCCCACCCGCCAGATCTTTCCCTTGAGAGCGCCTAGGCCGCCGCCGATTTCCAGATTGTAGCGATCCAGGAGATACCCCCTGAGCTTGGCGTCATCCACTCCTTCAGGGATGACGATGGTGTTCAGGGTCGGCAGCCGGAAAGGCTCTTCCACCAGCATCTTGAGGCCGAGACCCTCGATTCCCGCCACAAGGGCCTGATGGTTCTTGATGTGGCGCGCGAACCTGGCTTCCATTCCTTCTTCGTGGATGAGCAGCAACGCTTCCAGCAGTGCGTAGTTAAGGGTGCTGGAACTGGTGTGATGGTACATTTTTTCCTGTCCCCAATAACGAGAAAGCAGGTCGATATCCAGGTACCAGTTGCTGACCGTCGTCTTTCGGGCATGAACGACATCCATGGCCCGGTCGCTGAAGGTGACGGGAGAAAGTCCGGGAGGGGAGCCGACGCATTTCTGAGAGCATCCGTAGGCGATATCCACGCCCAGGTTGTCCAGGTCAAGCTTGATGCCTCCCAGGGATGTGACCACGTCGAGCAGGATCATCGCGCCGGAGCGTCGAGCTATGTCGGCGATTTCATCCATGGGCTGGAGTACGCCGGTGGAAGTCTCGGCGTGCACAAGGGCTATTACTTTTGTCGGATGTTTCTTGATCGTCTCATCAACGATCTGCGGGTCAACCGGTTTCCCCCATTCCGCTTCTATCAGCGAGACATTGGCCTGCTGGCGTTCGGCCATCTGCCGCAGCCTGTCGCCGAAATAGCCGCAGACACAAACCAGGACAGGGTCTCCAGGTTCAATGATATTTGAAATACAGGCCTCCATGCCGGACGTTCCGGTTCCGGGCATTGCATTGGTCACTTCGTTTGATGTTCCGAAAACCCCTCTCAACAACTCACCGATACGTTCGAGAACGTCGAGGTAGGCAGGATCCATATGCCCGATAACAGGGGATGCCAGGGCTTTGTAGACACGGGGATGAATATCCAGGGGGCCTGGACCCATCAATTTTCTCATAGGGGCTTCGGGGCGGGATAAATTCATTTTCTTTCTCCTTTAAAATATTTTGATGTGATCTTGGGGTGGGTCGCAGCCACCCTGTGTTTTTTTGTCTAAACATCGTTTCTACACTCCAACAGCGGGTGATATCTGTGGTTGCTGGAGTGCCTAAATGTAATTTTGGCCTGGCCCAAGCCAGGCAGCACTACGAACACCAACACACGCCGCAGGCGCCACTAACACCAACACCGCCGCGCAGCGGCACCACCAACACGCGCCGCAGGCGCCACCAACACTGCCGCAAAGCGGCATTCATTGATGTCGGCTTATATTGTATGAAATAGATATTGTCAAGAGGTTAAATTTAGTCATAATAAATAATATTTGCGTGAATTCTTATTTAATTTGCAATTGGTCAAATAGAAAATGAAGATTTCCGCGAAAAAAACGCGGAAAAAGGGGCAAAACCTCTGGAAAAAATTTGCAAGAAATCTTTATGCCGGGTATCTTTTCGGAATCGCACCAAGTGAACAAAAATAATCCGCCGGGCCAGGGGCGCCCCAGGCCGGGAAAGGAGCTGCAATGGCAGAAGGAAAAAAGAGAAAAAGTCCATTTCCTCCATGCATCGATGAGGTGAAATCATCATTATTACATGTCGACTCACCCCAGACAAAATCATCCTCGTACAAGCTGGCCTATCTTGACGGGGACTTTTTGATGCGCGACGAATCCCGCCCGGTCAGGCTGCTTCTGGAACATCTCAAGGCGGACCTCATCCAGAGCGATCACGGGATATTGTCCACCGTGGTGATTTTCGGCTCCGCACGCATTCCCGACCCTGAAACAGCCTCGGCACGACTCATGGCCGCCGAGGAAGAGGCGAGGAAAAAACCGTCCGATCCTGAAAGAGCACTCGAGGTTCAAAGGGCAAGAAGATGGCTCGCGAACAGTGTATATTACCGCGAGGCGCGGAAATTGGGAGAGCTGATTTCAAACCGCCCCGGCTGCGGAGACGACGGCCACCTGGTGGTGACCACCGGTGGCGGGCCGGGCATAATGGAGGCCGCCAACCGGGGCGCCATGGATGCAGGCGCGGAAAACGTGGGTTTGAATATCGTCCTGCCCTTTGAGCAGGCGCCCAATCCGTATATCACCCCGGAGCTCAATTTTCAGTTCCATTATTTCGCCATCAGAAAAATGCATTTTCTTATGAGGGCAAGGGCGCTTGTTGTCTTTCCGGGGGGGTTCGGCACGCTCGACGAACTCTTCGAGGTGCTGACACTGGTTCAGACTCGCAAGGTTGATCCCATTCCGGTGCTTCTGTTCGGTAAAGAGTTCTGGCGCAGGGTCATTAATTTCGAAGCCTTGGTGGAAGAGGGGACAATAGCGGAAAGGGACCTTGATATATTTCACTACGTGGAAACCGCAGAAGAGGCATGGCAGTTCATTGAGAGGGATTGTTCTCTGCCTGAGGGAAAAAAACAATAAATGAAGTGCCTCCGGAATTCCTGCATTCTTCCGCCGATGGGATGGCCGCACATTTTGTGATGCATCCGGGGCATATGTCGGAGGAATTGGGCAAATATCGGCACCTGTTGGACTCCATCCGGATTTTGAACCCGTAACGTTCGGAAAATATTTTCATCCGCAACAAGTCGGCTCCTTTTCCGCCTGCATTAAAATCAAAGGGCTTTCTGCTCGAATAGGCCAGGGTTTCCTGGGTGGCGAAAAAACCTTCGAATATGCGCCTTTTCGCTTCGTCTTCAATCCCCACCCCGTAATCTCTGACCACAAGCTCGACTCCCTCGCCTCCGGGCTTCACTTCGATTTCAATGCTGGAACCATCCGGCGTGTTCTCGATCGCATTACGCACAAGACCGTCAAAAACCTTTTCCAGGCATTCAATCGGCACCTTCACGTCCGGCACGTCCTTGAGGGAAATTTCGATGTTTACCCCGCGGTGGGCCCATTGATCCCGGCTTGTCGCGAGGCGCTCCCCGACGAAGTTCTTCAAGTTCACATTCACCGGTTTCATCTCGCTGGGAGCGAAAACA
>JAWOBE010000139.1:0-34306 GCA_046498185.1 Desulfatiglandaceae bacterium
TTCATAAATAAAGCTATAATTATTGATAGAGGAAATTGAGGGTGCCAAACTAAGCAAACCCCTGTCCGAATATCATCAAATAATATAAATGAACCAATTATAGAGTCAATAAAATGTAGAAGGATACCGAATATTAAAATTTTTAAAACATCTATAGGTAAAATCGCAATATTCATTTGCAAAGATTTCCTAAGACTAGAAAGAAAGATTCCCTCTTTAACGAGTAAGATCTTACCTTTTCATTCCAAATTGCTAAACCTATTTAATCAACAAATAAAACCTGATCTAAAAATTATTTTTGTTAATGTTGGCGAATACGGGAAAAAAACAGGCAGGCGAGAATAGAGGTCATGGCCAACCCCCCGCTGAATCTGCCCACCAGGAGTTTCATAACATTCACGAGCCTCGAGGAGATAACTCCTTCCGCCATAATATTGCCGGCAAGGATGAAGAACGGGACACCCAGAAGCACAAAATTGTCAAGACCGTTGAAAAGTTGCTGAATCAAAGAGGTCAGCGGAATACCGGCGATGAAAAGCAGATAAATCGCACTTGTGACCACGAAAGCCATCGCGATCGGCATGCTCAAAATCAGTAAGGCGAAAAAACACACAATGAGTATTGAAAAACTCATCGGTCTTTCTTCCTCACTCTCACAAAAGGTTCACCCTTTATAAGGGACCGCAGATGCTTGGCCGAAAGAATGAAAAACCGAACTCCCATGGGCACGGCAAGCAAAGGGATCGGAAGATATGGAAAGAACATAGGAATTTGCAAAGCAGGAGTTTTAACCCCGAAAGACCTGATTTGCGAGATGTGCTGAAATCCATAAACCACAACCAAAACAGCCGCGATGCCTGAAACGAAAAACGCGGCAGACTTCAGAAGATGGGCAACCTTGTCGGGGGCATACTCGGTCACGGCCTCCATGGAGAAATGGCTTCCGTATTTAACACCGATGGCTGCACCCAGATAAGTCACCAGGACGAGCGTATAGTTGGCAGATTCCTGAAACCACGGGAAACTATATGAAACGGTGTAGCGTAGAAACGTCTGGATAAAGGTCACTAGGCAGATGGCGAGCAAAACCAAGCCCGCCATCCCCTCCTCGATCCTGTTGAGTTTTTTGATCAAATAATCCATTCGCGTCAAACCGCGGGGACTTTGTGAGGACAACCACAGAAAAATTTATTTTTCGGCCGAATAATCGTGGATCTTCTGTACAAAAAAGTCGTACCATTCGGCCCCGTATATCTCCCTGTATTTGTCATGAACAGGTTGGACCGCGCATTTGAACGCTTCCTTCTCTTCATCGGAAAGGGTAACCACCGCCACTCCCTCGCCCTTCACTTTTTCAAGGGCCTGCACCCTGTTCTCCGCATTTTTCTCTCTGTTAACAGTAACCTGGACATCGGCCGCCTCTCTGAAAAGCTTTTGATGCTCGGCTTTCAATGAATCCCAGAACCTCTTGTTCACGACCACCGGGCACTCGGTCAGGATGTGGCTTGTGAGCGTCGCATATTTGTTGACTTCGATGAATTTCATCATCATAGAGGTGAAAATAGGATTATCCTGCCCATCTATAACCTTCTGCTGAAGGGCATTATAGATTTCCGGAAAAGGCAAAGGGGTGGGATTTGCACCAAGAGCCTTGAAGGTATCTATAAACAACGGGCTTTCAATGACCCTGATTTTGAGTCCACTCAGATCTTCAGGTCTTCTGACCGGTCTTTTGGAATTGGTCAGATCCCGGAATTCATTTTCGGTGTAACCGATGAACACGAACCCTTTCTGTTCGCAGTACGATGCGAACCTGGCCTTCACTTCCTCGTCGTCGAGGACATTGTAGGCGACTTCACGGTTCGGATAAATAAACGGAAGCTCAATAATACCCATTTCAGGCACGAAATTGCTGAGAACCCCGGCGGTGACCGCGGTCATATGAAGTGTGCCGCCCTGGACCTGCTCGGTCATGGATCGCTCTCCACCCAGCTGCCCCATTGGAAAGACCTGTACCTCTATCTCGCCCCCGCTGTTTTCATTGACATGCTCAGCGAATGCAAGCGCCCCGAGATGCTGTGGGTGGACCGGTGGTCCCACATGGCCATATTTGACGATAATTTTTGCATTTACACTTGATAAGGCGATAAATGAACAAATAATTGCAGCCAAAAAAGAAAATGAAAATAATTTTGTCATGAGATTTCGCCTCCACATAAATGGTTACTTTTAATAGCAAATTCCATCACTTAAATAAAATACTGATACTAGATAAAAATTAACATAAAGAAAGATGATGGATTTTTATAAGCTGAAATTCGAAGCGTTTCCTTTCAAAATAAAAAGCATAGAAATCCATTGTTTTCCTGTCAAGAGAAAACACTTTGGATCTGAGTGCTCGAAGATAGGCTCCAGGGAATAATCCCCCCGGCACCAAGCGAATAAATAACAAGAAATACGGAGAAATTATCAATGGGGATTGAATTATGATAAATTCTGGAATAAATATTCGGTACGTGGTATCTTGCAAATATTTTGGATTTTACGGTCGACGACACCTAGATGTTTCTTTAATTCAATCAGTTGTAGCAGGTGCGTCGGTACGGGATGCGCACACCTTCAATACGAAAGGTGGACAATATGGAACGCTCTGAGATAATCAACGTCTTAAAAAGCTGCGACCTTTTCGGCGCCCTGGAGGAAGACGAGATGGAGCGAATTTCCGCAATCTGCGGCCAGGCTGAATTCGAGCCCGGTGAGTTTATATTTTCGCAGGGTGATATCTCCGGCTGTCTCTATGTAATAGCTGAAGGCTCGGTTCGGCTGGAGCGCCAGGTCGATCTCGGTCAGAGAAAGGGATCGGTAACCATCGACCGCCTTGGCCCCGGCCGCGCATTTGGATGCTGGCCGGTGCTGCTTGGGGAAGATTACTCTCTCTTGTGTTCCGTGGTCTGCCTCAAGGCCGCCGCTTTGATTTCAATAGAAGGTGGGCCGCTGAAGGAAATGATGGCAGCCGACAAAGCCCTGGGGTTCCGAGTCCTCGAACGTCTCTGCAGGATATTGAGATCCCGGATGTCCGGCGTTTACGGGGCATTGGAAAAATTGTGAAAGGTGGTGCTGATGGCTCAATCCGAAAATAGCCTAGTTGATGAAGATGAAGCGCTCGGCCGCGTTGAAGATACTCTTCAAAACGAAACAAGAGACAGGGCCAACTTGATCCCGATGCTTCAGACCGTCCAGCGTATATGCACTTATATTCCCGAACCCGCAGTGAGACTTTTGTCCAAGCACTTCGACATCAGCCCATGTGAGGTTTACGGTGTTGCAACTTTTTACAATCAATTCCGTTTCAATCCCCCGGGCCGCCATCAAATCAAAGTCTGCATGGGAACCGCGTGTCACGTCCGTGGCGGGGATATCATCCTTGAAAATTTTGCCAGAAAACTCGAGATAGCCGAAGGAGAAACAACCGAAGACCGCGAATTCAGCCTGGAACGGGTCGCCTGCGTGGGCTGCTGCGCACTTGCGCCTGTAGCTGTCATTGGAGACACGGTGCATGGTAAAATGGCGCCCAGTAAGGTTGAAGGCCTCATCCTGGGTTTTCAAATAGAAAAGGACCGCGCGGAAAGGGAGAAAACTGAAGATGACTGAACAGAATGAGCCCTTTCGCATTCGGGAAAACTACCAACGATTGCGCCTTAAAGCCGAAGAGAAAGCGACAGCTGCGGCAGGGTCGGGCGAGCCCGTGATCACCGTCGCGATGGCTACTTGCGGTATTGCCTCCGGGGCTATCGACACCTATAACGCAATCAAAGAGACCCTGCAGGAACTCGGCCTTCAAGTCAGGCTGCGTACTGTAGGCTGTACCGGGCATTGCTACGCGGAGCCCGTGGTGATCATCGACTATCCCTCCTCCGGGTTTCCACCGCTCATGTACCATGGAGTAAGCGCCGGAAAGGCCAAGATGATCGTCAAGTCCTTTCTCCGGGACGGAGACCCCCTCTTCGAACATGTTATGGGCGCCACCACCGAATCCGAAGATTTCCCCGGGGTAATGGATTTTCCACGGTTCAACCGTGAAAAACGCGTTATCATGGAGACCTGCGGAATCGTTGATCCTGATGATATTTTCGAATATATCGAACACGGTGGCTATGCAGCCCTCGCGCAAACCCTGGAAACACCCCCGGATCAAATTATAGAAACGATCAGGTCTTCCGGATTGAGGGGCAGGGGAGGTGCGGGCTTCGAAACAGGCCGTAAATGGGACTTGGCCTCAAAAGCTCCCGGAGATCGAAGGTATGTCATCTGTAATGCGGACGAAGGAGACCCCGGGGCCTACATGGATCGAACAGTGCTTGAAAGCTCTCCGCATCAAGTCATCGAGGGCATAGCGATCTGTGCGTATGCCGTAGGTGCCGCCGAGGCTATAATGTATATAAGGGCTGAGTATCCCCTCGCGGTTTCAACGGTGGAACGCGCGCTGAAGCAGGCCGAAAAAAGGAACCTGATCGGCGCCAATATATTCGGTACTGATTTTTCGCTTAATATCCGAGTCTTTAAAGGTTCCGGCGCCTTCGTGTGCGGAGAAGAGACGGCACTTATCGCCTCGATCCAGGGAGAGCGTGGAACTCCTCGTTACAGGCCTCCCTACCCGGCCTCCCATGGTCTCAACGGAGCCCCGACGGTTATAAACAACGTGAAGACCTTGGCCTCGGTTCCTCCAATAATATCCAGGGGTGCCGAATGGTACCGTGGTATAGGATCCTCGGGCAGCCCGGGCACCGCTGTTTTTTCGGTGGTTGGAGACGTGGTTCATCCCGGCCTCGTCGAGATACCCACGGGTATAAGCCTGCGTTCGTTGATATTCGAGGTTTGTGGAGGAATACCACGCAAGAAAAAATTCAAAGCCGTGCAGATCGGCGGCCCGTCCGGTGGATGTCTTTCCGAAAAGTTCCTGGATGTTCCTGTCGATTTCGATTCGTTGAGAGAAGCCGGGGCGATGATGGGCTCCGGCGGTATCGTCGTGATGGACGAAGATTCCTGTATGGTTGATGTGGCGCGTTATTTTCTTGAATTCACGCGCAATGAATCCTGCGGAAAATGCACTTTTTGCCGCATCGGCACTGCGCAACTTCTGGAAATTTTGAACCGCATTACTATTGGAGAAGGGAAAGAGGGGGATCTCGAAACACTCGAGGAACTCTGCGAGGACATCGCCGCAGGATCCCTGTGTGCGCTTGGAAGGACAGCGCCGAATCCGGTATTGACTTCTCTGCGTTATTTCAGGAGGGAATACGAGGCACACGTAATGGAAGGCCGCTGCCCGGCCTGTGTGTGCCGGGCGTTGACGGCATACTACATAGATCTTGACCGATGCGCCAGAGGTTGTGATGCATGTGTAGGGTGCTGCCCGGTAGAGGCGATTTTTACCACCGCAAACCGTAAAAAGGGCGTGGACCAGACGTTATGTGTCAAATGCGGTGAGTGTGCAGTGGCCTGCCCCCCTGAATACGATGCGGTCAGGAAGGTTTCTCCGCCAAACCTTGCGCCCATAGTACCAAAACCTGTCACAGAGTAAACTCGAAAGGCCTCTTAATATGGTCACCTTTAATGTCGACGATAAAAATCTTTCAGCCCCCGAAGGGACACCGCTTCTTCAAGCATGCCTCGATAACGGCATCTACATACCTAATTTATGTTATCTTCCTGGTGATGAGCACCCCCCGGCATCATGCCGTCTCTGCATGGTCGAGGTTTCCGGTACACCAGCACCGGTGCCCGCCTGCACGGTTCCGGTGACCGAAGGGCTTATCGCATATACCGGGACGGATCGAGTCCGCCGCCTTCAACGATCAGCGATTAAACTCCTTTTATCAAACCACCGGGTTGAATGCGCCCGCTGCAGTGCAAACAAGCGGTGCGCCCTTCAAAAGATGGCAAAATTTTTGAAAGTCGGGCTCAACCGCGGAAAACTTGCAGACCTTGTCCAGGAGCCCCGGAAAAAAGAGGAAGAACATCCCTATCTCAAATATCATCCAGCCCGGTGTGTTCTTTGCGGAAGATGTGTACGGATGTGCAGCCGCCTGCATCCCCGGCCTCTGCTATTTTTCGCCGGAAGAGGTTTGTGCACCCACATCAGTTTCTTCGGAACCGATGAAAATTCCGCCGCCGTTTGTACCAGCTGCTTCGCCTGTGTGGAAATATGCCCTGTGGGTGCGCTCGAAAAAAGACAGGACAGCGCGGAAAACACCGGGGACGAAAAGACGTGATCATGCCCGACGCTTCTCCTTACGCCAGTACAGAACCCCCGACGAACAGCCAGAACACAACACCGAAAAGCCACTTCAAGGATCTCATTATCGGCGGGCTCAGACTGGACAACTGGACCGTGATGGCTCCTATGGCCGGGATAACGAATTTACCGTTCCGGTTTATAGCAAAGAAAATGATGGCCGGCCTCGTGACAACAGAAATGGTGAGCGCCGCCGGCCTTGTCCGGAGACAAAAAGCCACGTTGTCTTACCTGAAAACGAATTCGGCCGAACATCCTCTCGCCGTTCAAATTTTCGGCTCCGATCCCGATGAAATGGCGTCGGCTGCCTCCATCGCCGCAGAAAGCGGAGCCGCCATGATAGATGTGAACATGGGATGCCCTGCCCGAAAAGTAGTGAAAACCGGGGCGGGCAGCGCGCTTCTCAAGGATCATCGCCGCGCCGAAAGGATCGTTTCGGCCATTCGCAATGCTATAGATATTCCCCTCACGGTTAAAATGCGATCCGGCTGGTCCCCCGCGGAAACGGTCGTTCACGATTTTGCTCATATGTTCGAAAATTGCGGGGTTGATGCAATAACCTTGCATCCACGCTTTGCCTCTCAGGGCTTTTCCGGGGTTGCCGACTGGACGCTGATTCGCGCGCTCGCTTCAGCCATCCGCATTCCCGTGATTGGTAACGGTGATATTATCCGGCCGCGATCGGCTTTCGATATGATGAAAACAACCGGGTGCAACGGCGTGATGGTCGGACGAGGAGCTGTAGGTAACCCATGGATTTTCCAGCAAATTTTGTCGGTAGATCATTTCGGCTGCTACGAAGAACCCACCTTGGCCGAAAGAAAAAGTATTATTCTTGAACACCACCGCCTTCTGCTGGATCATTATGGCGCCGGAACCACATCCCGGTTGATGCGGGGGCTTATGCTGTGGTATACGAAAAATTTACCGCACAGCAGTCGATTCCGTGGCGCATTCACCGGCATTCAAGACCTTCCCGGTCTCATCCGGGGTCTCGATGCCTATTTCAAATTCCTCCAGGAGAAAAAGATTTGAGAGTTCGGCTTGCAAAAACCGCCGGTTTCTGCATGGGAGTACGCCGTGCGATGGAAATCGTTTTAACCCACGCAAATAAAACAAAAGAACCTATATACACCTATGGTCCGCTGATCCACAACCGCCAGGTGCTCGATATGCTCCAGTCTAAAGGCATTTACAGTGTGGACACTTTAGATTCTCTTGAATCCGGGACTATCGTGGTAAGAGCCCACGGGATCCCCCCCGCAACTCGTAGTTTAATCAAAAACAGCGGCCTGAAGCTCGTCGATGCGACCTGCCCCAGGGTAGCCAAAGTCCAGAGCATAATACGATCACAGAGCAGAAACGGTCATCCAACAATCATCGCGGGGGATCGTAACCATGCAGAAGTCGTGGGCCTTCTGGGCTACAGCTGCACACCGGCATATGTTGTCAGCGACGTAGAAGATATTTCTTCTCTACCCCAACTTGACAAGCCCTTTCTCGTAGCCCAGACAACCCATAACGCAATCACTTTCCGGGAAATTGTTGCGCTCCTCAAACAACGCTACCCGTATATGACCGTGTTCAATACAATCTGTG
The DNA here is from genome assembly GCA_046498185.1 of Desulfatiglandaceae bacterium. Taxonomy (GTDB): domain Bacteria; phylum Desulfobacterota; class DSM-4660; order Desulfatiglandales; family Desulfatiglandaceae; genus CAYXDR01. Next base: position 7,895 of record JAWOBE010000139.1, read on the forward strand.
AAGCCACCTGCGAAAGGCAGGAAGAAGTCCGCCTGCTTGCAGCCAGTGTCGACGCGATGGTGGTTGTAGGCGGTTATCACAGTGCGAATACAAACCGGCTCGCACAAATATCCAAGGCCTGCGGCATCCCGACTTTTCACGTGGAAACGGATACAGACCTGGATAGGGAAGCCCTCACCAGAATGGACGTGATCGGGGTTACGGCCGGCGCATCTACACCGAGCTGGATGATCCGCAACGTCCTCAAAGAAGTGGAAGCTGTCAAAAGCGCTGGTGAAAATCGCTTCACAAAGAAGCTCAAAAAGGTTGCCGCGACAGGCGTGCAAAGCAACATTCTATGTGCTTTCAGCGCCCTCGGCCTGGCTCATGCCGCTTCGATATTGTCCGCGCGTCCTTCAACCTTCGTATTCCCGTCTCTCGCTTCTCTCTATGTTTTCGCTGTTCATATAAGCAATCGTTTTCTGGATCGGGGCGCAAGCGCTTACAACGATCCGGGACGTGCTGCATTCCTTTCGGCCCACAGAAGACAGCTGTTGGCCGCGGGAATCGCCGCCGCCGCCGCAGGGATGTTTATATCGGCTTTTGTGGGGATTTTCACATTTATCGCTTTTTTCTTTTTGATTTTCGCAGGCGTCGTTTACAGTTTTCCGATCTTTCCATCAGGCATTCGAAAAGGATTGAAATTTGGTAAAATTAAGGACATCCCCGGTTCCAGAAGCCTGTCCGAAGCCATCGGCTGGACTGCTGTGATAGCAATCCTTCCGTTGCTGGACCAACTGTCCACGGTCTCTTCCCCAGATCTTTTTACCGTTTTGATGGTTCTGATTCTAAGTTATATCCGAGCCCTCTTTTTTGATGTCTTCCAAACACAGGGGGATCTTATTGTCGGAACCGAGACACTGCCTGTAATTCTCGGAGAAGCAAAGACAATTAAAATAATTAAATGGTTGTTAGTTTCGGCGGCCTGCCTTTTGATCGCCGCTCCGGTCGTCGGCTTGACGAACATTTTCAGCTTTATCATGTTGATTCCCGTCATTGCCCTATCTTTATGCGTATCCGCCTACCAGGAAAGACGCATTAGTCCCGGTCCCAACCTTGATGCAATGGTCGAAGTCAGCTTCATCCTCGCAGGCCTACTTGGCGTAATATGGCAGATATCGCAATGCCTGAGGTAAGCGTCATCATACCGACCTTCAACCGCTCAACGATGGTGCAGCGGGCGCTGCAATCGGTCCTCGAACAGGATTATCAAAACTTTGAAGTAATTGTAGTCGATGACGGGTCCAGCGATAACACGATAAACCGAATTCCGACAGGCAAGATCGTAAAACTACTTGTTCATCCATCAAATCGTGGAGTTTCGGCCGCAAGAAATACCGGCATAAGGTATTGTTCCGGCCGCTACATAGCCTTTCTCGACTCCGACGACTACTGGCTTCCCGGGAAACTTAATCGCCAGACCGCCTTTTTTAATACAAACCCTTCCTCTGTTGCCTGCCAGACCGATGAAAGATGGATCCGACGCGGCAAAAGGGTCAGTCCCCGGAAACGGCATAAGAAACCTTCAGGTGATATCTTTGAACGAAGTTTGGAACTGTGCCTCGTAAGCCCGTCTTCGGTAATGTTGAAAAAGAGCCTGTTTGATGAGGTCGGCCTGTTCGATGAAATGCTCCCGGCCTGTGAAGATTATGATCTATGGCTGAGAATCGCCTGTCGCCATCCGATTCACCTGATCCCAGAAGAACTCTCGGTTAGAGAAGGCGGGAGACAGGACCAGCTTTCTGCGTCCTTCGCAGGGATGGATCTGTTCCGAATACGATCGCTGGTAAAGTTACTGCATTACAGTCCTTTGAATCCCCAACAACGTAAGGCCGTGATCGAAACCTTGGCGCGAAAAAGCAAAATATACGCAGACGGGTGCATGAAAAGAGGACGGGTCGAGGAAGCGGAATTTTTTCAATCACTACCCAACCGTGTTTTCATGGCCGATATCGGGTCCTGTAGCCCCGTAACAGCACAGGAGATCCCGGTCAGGTTTTTTATAAACTGACAGGGAAAAAGTATGGGTCATTCATTATCGTCAAGGTTTTCCGTGCTTTCCACAATAACCTTGTGATCGAGTAGCGAAAACCTTTTCACTTTACCATGCAGAGTTTCACTTTCTCCAAAAAGATTTACTATCTTCAAATTATCGCCTTCGACTACCAATTTGTCCAGATGTTCAAAATAAGGGCTCGAACCCTGCCCATTTTGTATATAAATCGTCGATTCACACATCTTCCAACACCTCCATGATTTTCTCTACGGCGCGGTCAACCAGATGAGGCAGCGGTTCATCACTGACTCCTACTATCGTAACTCCTTCCTGTGCAAGCGGTATCAGTATTTTTCGCGCCCGGGAGCTGGATATCGCCATCGCCATTTTTTCTGTCATTTCCCCCATCATTGCATTGGCCATCAATATCGCTATGGACCCGATTATAAGATCGGCTGCTGCAGCCGAGTGGACTATCGCGTTTTCGCCGGTCGCGCCACGGTTGGCTCCAGCCTTCATCATCCTAGAGGTAGCTATTGAATTTGTTCCAAGTGCGTCTATCAAAACCGACTCACCAAGCCTGTTCCTGACACCTTTTATTACAACAGCCCCGATTCCCCCGCCATGCCCGTCAACGACTACAATATGCACTGGTTGTCACCCCTTTTTCCACACTGATAGGGGAAATTGGTCCCCGGGTTCCACTTTCAGCCCAACCCCCTTTTCAATCTCCCTCATTGGGAAATTAGACGGTGGATTTAGGTTTTAATTGCAAGGCCTCCGCTGTGTGTGTAGTATAATTCAATTAATTTTGCAATGTCGTTGTAATTCATCTTTTTGCCATCCGGGGCGACTTTTGATTGTGGAACCATTATTGTTTATTTTTGTTATTTTATCTTATCTCGCAGGTTCGATTCCATTCGGGAAAATCATCGCCCGGATGGTAAAAGGGCTCGATATTTCGACTGTAGGCAGCCGAAACATTGGCGCGACCAATGTAGCGCGGGAAATCGGCTTGAAATGGGGATTACTCACATTATTATTGGATTGCCTGAAGGGTTTGGGGCCAAGTGCCGTAGCATTCGCTTTTTACAAGGGAAATTTCAATCCAGCAACAGTTGCATGGGTGAGCGGGCTGGCTGCCTTCATTGGCCACCAGTTTTCGCTTTTTCTCAAATTCAAGGGCGGCAAGGGCGTAGCCACCGCTCTCGGAGTTTTTCTCGTCCTTTGCCCACTCTGCGCCGCCGGGTCCCTGGCGCTTTTCGTCGTGCTGGTGTATTTAATGGGTTACATTTCGCTTGCTTCCATGGCTGCTTCGGTAGCTATGCCTTTTTTCCTGCTCCTTTCAACGAAACCGCCGATCCATGCAGGGATGGCCTTATTGATTTCAGGTTTGATAGCCCTTGCCCACCGAGACAACATCAGACGATTGCTACAAAATCAGGAGCCTAAATGGCGAAGGAAAACGCCTAGGTGAGAATACCCAGAAGCCGGTCCAACTCTTCGTCTGAATAGAAATGGATTACTATACGGCCTCCCTTTTTCTTTTTTGCAATTTCCACGTTTGTGCCCAAAGAACGTTTGAGATTTTCTGACAGGGAATGATAATAGGATTGGGCGTCGTCTTTTGGTTTTTTCAATCCTCTGGTATCTGTCAGCCTCTTTGCTGCATTTTCCGCCTGGCGTACAGTCATGCCGCGCTTAATGATCAAATCCCTGAAGCTTTTTCTCCCGCCTTCGTCTTTTATCCCCGCAATGACCCTTGCGTGGCCCATGCTCAGCCGTCCTTCCACCACATCCTGCTGGATCGCCTTGGAAAGAGTCAAAAGCCTCAATGAATTGGCGATGGTTGATCTGTCCCGGCCAAGGCGCTGCGCAATGGTTTCCTGGGTGGACCCGCCTTCATCAAGGAGACGGCGGTAGGCCATCGCCTCCTCTATCGGATTCAAGTCTTTTCGATGCAGGTTTTCGATTAACGCCAGTTCCAGCATTTCCCTGCCGCTTGCCTCCCTGACTATCACGGGCACCCGATCCAGGCCCGCTTTTTGCGCAGCACGCCACCTACGCTCGCCCGCGATCAAGCGGTAGCCTGATTCGCGTTTGCTCACAAGCAGAGGGGTAACGATTCCACTTTCTTTTACCGAGTCAACCAGGCTGACAAAATCCGGCCCTGAAAAATCGCTCCTCGGCTGATATGGGTTCGGGTCTATAAGGGCGACAGGACACATGAAAAATCTCTGATCGGCTTCATTGAACCCTTCTTTATCAGGAATGAGCGCGGATAATCCTTTACCCAGTGCCTTTCGTTTTTGCATTTAAGGTTATTTCCTCCGTAGGATCTCGGTTGCAAGGCTGAGATAACTCTGGGCGCCAGAGGAGCGGATATCATAAAGCAGCACCGGCTTTCCATGGCTCGGTGCCTCGCTCAGCCTCACATTCCGTGGTATCATCGTCTCGTATACATAACCGGGAAAATATTCACGGACTTCCTTTGCAACCTGTTCGGAAAGATTGTTTCTTTTATCATACATCGTCAAAAGTATGCCCTGCAAACGTAGACCCGGATTCAAACTTTTTCTCACTGCCTTTACGGTTTTCAAAAGTTGGGACAGGCCTTCGAGGGCATAATATTCACACTGGAGGGGAATCAGCACGGCATCGGAAGCCGTCATCGCATTTACAGTCAAGTAACCCAATGACGGGGGGCAGTCGAGGAGTATATAGCGATATGACTTGCGAAGGGTATCGAGAGATTTTTTCAATCTGAACTCTCTATCGGGCTGGGCTGCGATATCGACCTCGGCTCCAATCAGACGTTCATCGGCGGGAATCATACCAAGGGCCGGCAAAGCGGATTTGACTATTGTAGAAGACGCTTCCACCCCGTCAAAGAGCAGGTCATAGGTGCCGGCTGTAAGCGACGGGCGGTCGAGACCCATTCCGGTGGTTGCATTGCCCTGGGGGTCGCAATCTACAAGCAGACAAGGCTGCTCGGCGGCGGCGAATGATGCAGCCAGGTTCACTGCGGTTGTAGTCTTACCTACTCCGCCTTTCTGGTTGGCTATCGATATGATCAAAGACATTTCATTTGAATGTTCAATTCCTGAGCGAAGGTCATTTTTGAGGCCGCATGAGCGGCGTATAAATCTTGATGAAACCGTAAAAAGTCGAAACAACCATGTCCCTCGGTGTCGGGGTCGCTGTCGGCGTCGGTATTGGAATTTGACGGGCGACCTTTTCGACCCCGATACCCACGCCGACGCCGAAAAGGCGAGGATGGTACTTTTTACGACGCCGTCAATCTTGATAACACAACAACCGGTCGTTGAAAAGCAAAATGAATGTTTCACGTGAAACATGTAGTCAAGACTGTCCTTCAGACCTCCATCCCATGTTCATCCGCGCCTGGTTCTTTTGTCTTGCTCCTTCCGCAAAAAACCGGGCGATTCATCATCTTAAAAGCTTATGCATAACTGAGCGGTTGTATCCCCCACCACGGAGAAAAATTTTGTCATTCCCCTATCGTTGTAAAGTTCGGTATCGGATTTGGTTTGTTAAACCTGCTCTTATGGTAAAAACCATACATCGCAAAACTGCAAATATTTAAAAAAAATAGTCGCTTCTACGCGACGCTATTATTTTATACTGTTAAATCAGAATGTTACTATTATAGATATCTAACTCTCTTCATAAAAAAATATTATTTCGGTACAAATAATAGCAAACATGCATTCATCGAAACCACCTTGCTCTCGGTTTTTCTCTCCCCGCCACATTATATTTATGCTTAATTTTCGCAATAAATGAATTTAAATACACCGGGTTATGATACTTTATCTTTTTACCCTTTTGCGGCATAATCATTGCATGATGGAATTTTCTCTTTAATCATTTAATTATCTAATTATTTAACTATTTATTATTAGGTAAAGGGGTTAATAAAATGAATTCAAAGAAGACAAGTAACCATTACACTGCGAGGAACAAAATAGGTTTGATCGGAGGTGTTATTATCTTGCTGCTAATCTTGATATCGCCCGCTCCTTCAAGCATGTACAATGTCGCCGCCAAAAGCGCGCTTGCCAAGGCGGACGCCGCGTTTATCAAGAATGCAGTCGCCGAAAATATTATTGAAACCGACCCGAACGGGAAACTTGCCGCTATCAAAGACTTGGACCGCTTTCTGGTTTTTTCCAAGGCCCAGGCGCCCAAGGTACATTCACTCATCATAAAAAAAACCACCGCGATGAAAGGTTGCCTGGCGGTGATGATGACAATGGTCATATGGTGGATATGTGAATCACTTCCGTGGGGAGTAACCGCGCTACTTCCGGTCGCGCTTTTCCCGCTTTTAGGCGTTGCCAATGCCAAGGCCACGTGCGCTCCATATGGAAACCCCACCATATTATTTTTTATCGCCGCATTTTTTATTGCACAGGCCTTGCTCAAATGGAATCTCCACACCCGGATCGCACTCGCCATAGTATCCAAAATCGGTGTAAGTCCCAAAAGAATCGTGCTCGGCTTCATGGCGGCCTGCGCCTTCCTTTCAATGTTGATATCCAACACCGCTACAACAATGATGATGATGCCCATGGCGCTCGCAATAATACTTCATACCGCCCAGGTGGGCCAACGATTGCAGGAAAAGGGCCAGTTGCAGTCCGTTGATTTCACCGCCGGCAAATACGTTTTTGGAAGCTGCCTGATGCTCGGAATAGCGTTTTCGGCAAACAGCGGCGGAATGGGGACGATTATAGGCACGCCTCCAAATATGATTTTTGCAGGTCAACTTTCGATGCTTTTTCCGAATGCACCCAAGGTCGATTTCGCCAACTGGCTTATCCTCGGCCTGCCCCTCTCCATCGTTACAACCCTGGCGATCTGGTTCCTGCTCGTGTACCTCCTGAGACGCCCTGAAATAAAGGAGATACCCGGTGGAGCCGATTTAATAAAGGAAGAACGCAGCAAACTGGGTGCTTGGACCAAAGGAGAAAAAGTGGTGGGCACTATTCTTTTGCTAACCGCGCTGGCATGGATTTTCCGGGCTGAAAAAATGATAGGTGGAGTAAAGATAATCGGCCTTTCCACCTTTTTTCCATGGGTCCACGATTCAACCATAGCAATCATCGCCGCCATACTCCTCTTTTCCATCCCCATCAGCCTTGAAAAGAATGATTTCGCGCTTTCGTGGGATTGGGCGGTTAAAATACCGTGGGGCATCGTACTGTTGTTCGGAGGGGGGTTTTCTCTGGCCGCCGGCCTTACATCGACCGGCGCGGCAACATGGATAGCATCTCTATTGACCGGTCTTGCGGGTATGCCGCTGTTCTGGCTTATGCTGGTCATCGCGCTGGTGGTAGCAGCCCTCTCCACTGTCGCCACCAACACCGCTACCGCTACAGTATTTATGCCTATCCTGGGAACCCTCGCTATCGCCACTTCCTTTGATCCTCGTTTTCTGATGGCACTCGGTGCCCTTGCCTCCCAGTGCGCCTACGCACTCCCGGTCTCTACGACCTGTAACGCCATCTGCTTTGGTTCAGGGTATATTCGAATGATGGATATGTTTAAATATGGTCTTATTATTGCTTTTATAGGTGTTTTAATAGTTGTCGTAGGTTTGTTGACCTTAGGAGGACCTTCTTTTGGGATGTCTCCATATGTTGTTCCTTCATGGTTGACGGCACCCTAATATTATACTTGCCTGATCGGGGTCGGAATCGATATCGGGGTTGAAAAACCCGCCGACTCAACTTCCGATACCGACCCCGAGGAACATGAACTCACGGCGATTTAAGGGAAACATTATGACTATTTCTATATGGACTCTTTCGGAAAACACATCCGCCAAACCCGGCTTCGCAGCGGAATGGGGTTTGAGTGTTCTGATCCGGGTGGATGATTTAGATATTCTGTTCGACACAGGAGCAAACACGGCTGCTGTCGAGAATGCAAAAATTTTTCCCGTTGATCTAAGGCAGGTTCACTCCCTGGTTCTCAGCCACGGCCATGCCGACCATACAGGGGGACTTCGTGAAGTTTTAAAAGCAGCCGGTCCGAAAAAAATTTTCGCCCATCCTGATATCTGGCGCCCCAAATACACCAAGCGCCCCTATCAAGATGCCGAGGCTTATATCGGTATCCCTTTTGCCAGGCAAGAGTTGGAATCCCTTGGTGCATCTTTCACCTTCTCCAAGAAGCCTCAACAAATCACCAAAAATGTAATGACCACGGGTGAAGTGCCTATGGTTACAAAATATGAAGTTATAGAGTCAAATTTGCTTGTTGCCGGCCCGAACGGCATGGAGCCGGATCCGCTTGACGATGACCTTTCATTGATAATCACTACAGAAAAAGGCCTTATCGTAATCCTGGGCTGCGCTCATCGAGGAATGATAAATCACATTGTTCATGCACGGAAATTGACTGGAGTGAACCAAGTCTATGCAGTCATTGGAGGCACCCATCTCGGTCCCGCCTCGGAAGAACGATTAAAAAATGCTATCAATGATTTGCATGAAATGGACGTTAAAAAAATCGGCGTATCGCACTGCACCGGTTTTCATGCAGCCGCAGAATTGCAGCAATCTTTCAAGAATGATTTTTTCCTTAATAATGCTGGAACATATTTTACATTATAACAGAAATACATACATCAGACCCCGCTTCAACAGGGCTCATACACAGCCGAACATGGATTTTGCACAACAAATTTCCAAAATTTCGCGGATCGTGAAGCATTTTTAAGAAAACAGCAGATACTAATTATGCACAAAAATATCGACGCTGGGAAATGCAATTATAAGTACCTATATTTATTAGAAAACAGCCTTCCTGTTTTTCAGGGTAAATTCATTGACTTATTTAACATATAACAATTTTTCCTGTTTCTTACAGCCCTTATGGGTTTTCGAAAACGCCGAAGATGCTAAATACTAGCTGCGGTCAGCGCCCTTTGACACTTTCCTGAAGGCGATGTAAAAGGCTAACAAAATCGCGGCGGAATTCTGATGCTGCATCCGCTCAAATCATAAATTTTCACGTCGAACTGTGATAGGCAGAATGTTCTGTTCAGTGTCAAAACGGTTGCCGGCATGTATCTATTCGGTGACACTATCCGTATCATAATGTCTCGGTCTTAGATCTGAAAAAAGGTATAACTATGGAATTATGCTGGGAAAAAGTTAAAGCCGATTTGGGTTCCGCGTTGCCTGCCTCCACTTATTCCCTCTGGATTAAACCTTTAAGTTACGTAGGATTTCAGAATAATGAGATTATTCTTTCTTGCCCTAACAAATTTTCTTATAATTGGGTTACAGAAAATTACCAAAAACTGATAGAAGAAGCCCTACAAACAGGAACCGGCGCCAACAACATCGGCGTCACGCTGAAAATTCTCAAGCGAACTCGAAAAAATGATTCTTTTGACCCGACGGATCAGGCCCCGACTCAGATGCCTCTTCCGTCCATAGGCAGTTTCAATAGTAACGGAGGCTGCTCAGCTCTCAAGTCCGATTTCACCTTCGAACGTTTCATCGTAGGCCCATCAAACGAATTTGCATACTCTGCTTCAACTGCAATGGCCAACGGTGATCCCAGCCATTATCAGACCCTTTTAATGCTTGCGGGCACCGGCCTGGGGAAAACACACCTGTCCCATGCCGTCGGAAACTGCCTCCGAGCCAACAGTCCCAACAAGCGGGTCCTTTATATAACCGCCGAGGATTTCACCAATGAAATGATATCGGCACTTAAACAGAAACGAATAGAAGAATTCAAAACAAGATACCGCAAAAATTGTGATGTTCTGCTGCTGGAACAGGTTCATTTTCTTAGTGGAAAAGAAAAAACACAGATGGAACTCGGCTATACGCTTGATGCATTGGTAAACGCCAACAGGAAGGTGATTTTTACGAGTGCAATGCCCCCTAAAGACATCCCCCAGATGTCCAAGGAACTCACATCCCGCCTCACATGCGGCCTTGTAAGCACCATAAACAGCCCCGACAGGGAAACCAGGCTGAAAATTTTATCATCGAAGGCCCACGAAAAAAATATGGCACTCAGCGAAGAAATAACTCATTTCCTGGCCGACACCTTAACACGCGATGTACGCCAAATGGAAAGCGCTCTACTATCACTGAAAGCCAAATCACAACTTATGAAACAAAAAATTGATTTGGAACTCGCAAAAGAAGTGGCTTCGTCCCTGGTTTCCCGCGAAAAAGCGCTGTCTTCGTCCGATATAAGGGATCTCGTATCCAAGTACTACAAGGTGCCACCGCAAACTATCGCATCCAAATCCCGCAAAAAAATCCACGCATTTCCAAGAAATATTTGTGCATATCTCTCGCGCCGTTTTACGGATGAAACACTTCAAGCTATCGCCAAAACCATCAACCGTTCCCACTCGACTGTACTGTACGCTTCGGAATTGATCGAAAAAGAAATCAAAACCGATCCCAAAGTACGCCATCAAATAGAATTTCTCGGTGAACAGATATCCCGGATGAAATTTTAACTTTACGCTTCGACGGTATCAGCTTCGGCATAAAAGTCGCACAAAAATTCTTCTTCACGCGGGGAGAGATTGAAGCGTGAGGATGCCTCACCGATCAGCTTCCCGATTTCTTTATTTGCGTCGTTGATCCGCTCATCGGAGATCCACCGAACGGCTTTTCGCACTTTGTGGCCTTTCGGCAAAACATCTGCCATATATCCTTCCTCCAAACGTTTATGAATAAACCAACGCCGAGCCTGCGGGAGTTTTCTCCCCCGAGGGACATCATTGTTTCGACTTTTTACGACGCCGTCAAAATTCATTTTCGTTTTTCAGTTCCCGCGCCATCAAATTCTTCACCGCATCCTTGGGCGCTTTCCTTTCATATAAAACCTCATAGACTTCGCGGGTGATCGGCATATCAACCCCTTTTTTTAAACCGAGCATGTGCGCTGATCTGCATGTTTTGACCCCCTCTGCAACCATTTTCATCGGACCTAAAATTTCACCGATCTTTTCACCCTGCCCGATTTTCACGCCGACCGAACGGTTTCTGCTCAAATCACCCGTGCAGGTCAAAACCAAATCTCCCAAACCGGCAAGACCGGAAAATGTCAATGGTTCCGCTCCCATAGAAACACCAAGTCTCGTAATTTCGGCAAGCCCTCTGGTAATAAGAGCGGCCCTTGCATTGTAGCCAAACCCGAGTCCATCGCAGATACCGGCCGCTATTGCAATCACGTTTTTCAACGCCCCTCCAAGTTGAACACCAACCAAATCATCGCACAGATACACCCTGAAGCTCTCGGTTGAAAACAGCCGCTGAAGCATCGGACCTATTTCACCGTCCAAGCTGGCCACAGTCACGGCAGCCGGTAAACCGGCGGAAACTTCTTTTGCAAAACTCGGTCCGCTGAGACATGTAAAAAGGGCTTCATATCCATTTCCGAGAACTTCGCCCGCCACCTCCGACATAACCATAAGCGAATCATTCTCTATTCCCTTTGTCGCGCTTACGATAACAACATCTTCCGCCAAATAGGGCTTCATATCCGCAAGCACGTCTCTCAGCACGTGTGACGGCGCCACTGTTACCACCACGTTTTTCCCTTCCAACACATCCTCAAACCGCCGAAGCGGCCTCAAACGATCGTCGAGATATACACCGGGCAGAAAGGTTTCGTTTACACGCTTCAGTCTAATCTGATCGAAAACTTCTTTTTCCCGAACCCACAAATCCACATGAAAACCTTTCCGTGCCAGCAGGTTCGCCAAGGTCGTGCCCCAACTTCCGCCTCCGACGACGGCTATTTCGGATATCCCTTCAATATTCAGCACGTTTCTCCTCCTACTCTTCCTCCTCCATCAGCCACGCTACCCCGACGACCTTTTCTCCTTCACCGAGTCCTATCAATTTTACCCCTTGAGTATTCCGGCTGATCACCGAAATATCGGCGACCCGCAAACGAATAATTTTTCCGTCCCCGGTAATTATCATGATCTGATCTTGATCCGTCGCCTGTAATGAGGAAACAACGGGTCCATTTCTCTCAGAAGCTTTTATTGTCAATACGCCTTTACCACCACGGCTCTGCTGCCTGTACTGTTCGGTCGGAGTCCTCTTTCCGTATCCCTTCTCGGTGACGGTGACTATCGTGGCTCCCTCATCCAGCACTTCCATGCTCACGACCTCATCACCCTCTTCAAGCCGGATTCCAATGTTGCCTGCGGCAAGGCGGCCCATACTTCTGATTTCTTTCTCATGAAAACGAATTGATTTACCGAAGCGTGTACTCAAAAATACATCCTGATCCCCGTTTGTGACCCGAGCGGCGATCAATTCATTTCCTTCGCGTATGGTTATCGCGATTATGCCGTTTGCCCTCGGATGGCTGAAAAACCCGAGTTCGCTCTTTTTAACGATGCCTTCCTTCGTCGCCATTATTACGTATTTACCGTCATCAAAAGAACGCACCGGCAACGTTGTGGCAACCCGTTCGCCTTTTTGCAACTGTAGAAGATTCACAATGGCCTTGCCCCTTGAAACCCTGCTGCCTTCGGGAACCTCGTGAACTTTCTTCCAGTAGATTCTACCCTGATTCGTAAAAAACAACAGGTAATCGTGAGAAGCCGCTACGAAAAGTATCTCGACGAAATCCTCCGCTTTTGTCTTTACTCCCGTCAGACCCTTGCCTCCGCGGCGCTGAGCTCGGTAAAGGCTTATTGGGTTTCTCTTAATATAACCGTCATGACTTATCGTTACGACCATATCTTCGTTGGCGATCAAGTCTTCTATATCGATGTCATTCTGATCAGCGATTATCTCAGTTCTTCGCTCGTCGCCATATTTGGAAATATTTTCCAGCATTTCATCTTTAATAAGTTTCATAACCAGTGCCGGAGACTCAAGGATAGACCTCAGTCGTTCAATATTTTTTATCAAATCTTGATATTCTGAATTGATCTTTTCTCTTTCAAGGCCTGTCAATCGCTGCAGTTTCATATCGAGAATCGCCTGGGCCTGCACATCTGAAAATTCGAACTCATCGATAAGTCGCTGTTTCGCTTCTTTCGGTTCGGCGGAAGACCTAATGAGCTCGATGATCTCATCCAGGAAATCCAGCGCTTTTTTAAGCCCCTCCAGGATATGAGCCCGCTGTTCGGCACGATGGAGGTCGAATTCTGTGCGCTTTATTATAACCTCCTTCCTGTGGCCTATAAAATGCTGCAGAATTTCTTTAAGAGTCAAAATCTGGGGCCTGCCTTGGGCGATCGCAAGCATTATTATCCCGAGAGACGTTTCCATCTGGGTATACTTGTAGAGCCGGTTCAGGATAACCATTGCATTAGCATCCTTCCGGATATCTATCGCTATTCTCATGCCATCTCTGTCCGATTCGTCACGAATGTCCGATATCCCCTCTATCTTTTTATCTTTGACAAGTTCTGCGATCTTTTCTAAAAGCTTTGCTTTGTTTACTTGATACGGAATTTCGGAAACGATGATTCGCTCTCTGGCCTGAGAAACGACTTCCACGAAAGCCCTGGCACGTATCCTGATTATCCCTCTCCCCGTTTGATAAGCCTCCTTGATTCCCTTTCTCCCTAAAATAAAACCGGCAGTCGGGAAATCGGGGCCTTTCACTATTTGGAGAAGTTCGTCAACCGATACTTGCGGATTTTCAACCAACGCAATTACAGCACTGCAAATTTCTTTAATATTATGCGGAGGAATATTGGTGGCCATCCCGACGGCGATTCCGGCCGACCCATTTATCAACAGGTTGGGGATCGTGGTCGGAAGAATAAGAGGTTCATTCAAGGATTCATCATAGTTCGGACCGAATTCCACGGTGTTCTTTTCAAGATCTGAAAGGAACTCCTCGGCCACTTTAGTCATCCTGACCTCGGTATACCTCATCGCTGCAGGTGAATCTCCATCGACGGAGCCGAAGTTACCTTGACCGTCAACCAGAGGATACCGCATTGAAAAGTCCTGAGCGAGCCTGACTATCGTGTCATAAACCGCAGCGTCCCCGTGGGGATGGTACTTTCCTATGACGTCTCCTACGACCCTGGCCGATTTCTTGAACGCACGATCGTGAAAATTTTTGAGTTCATGCATGCTGAAAAGCACGCGTCTATGAACGGGTTTAAGCCCGTCACGCACATCAGGGAGAGCCCTTCCGACGATTACACTCATCGAATATTCCAAATAGCTCTTCCTCATTTCATGTTCAATATTAATTGAATCAATTGACAAATCTATTGCCATAATAAATCCCCAATCTACACATCAAGTTCTGTTACTTCGAGAGCGTTATTTTGAATAAATTCTCTACGCGGCTCGACCCTGTCACCCATCAGGATCGTAAACATTTCATCTGCTTCAACCCAGTCTTCAATCTTAACTTTTAAAAGGCTCCTGAAAGAGGGATCCATGGTAGTCGTCCATAACTGGGACGGGTTCATCTCTCCAAGACCTTTATATCGCTGGATATTTAAGCCTTTCTTGCTTTTTTCAACAATCTGGGAAACAAGTGCTTCAGGATTCTCTATCCACTTACCTTCAGTACCATCACTGATAAGCTGGACCCCTGGCTGCACCATCAAAAAATCCCTTGATACTTTTATTAACTGTTTGATTTCCGGAGATGATATAAATTGCCAATCAAGATCAAATCCATCAGATCCTATTTTTTGTTCATTAACTATAATTTTATAATCCCCATTCTCTCCAGTTTCTATTGGATCAGATACATCAAAACCAGCATTTCTAATTTTCAACGCTAAGTCCTCAACCTTACTTATATCTTTAAATAAATTTCTATTAATATTTTCATTTAAGGCAAATAATTTAAGAAAGTTAGCATTATATCCTTTTTTTATCATTTTTTCCAAAATTTTATAAAATTTAATAACACCATTTACAGTGTTTACGAATTTTTTTCCACTAACTTCTTCTCCATTTCTCAAAATCAATTTTTCTCTATTAGAAATTCTTTCTAATAAAAATTTGTTTATTTCTTCTTCGTTTTTTATATAAATTTCTTTTTTATTTTCTTGTATTCTATATAAAGGTGGTTGGGCGATATAAAGATAACCTTTTTCTATCAATTCGCTCATCTGCCGGAAAAAAAGCGTGAGCAAAAGAGTCCGTATATGAGATCCGTCCACGTCCGCATCGGTCATAATGATCACTTTGTGGTAACGAATCTTTTCCACATCGAAATCATTTTCACCTATCCCGGTACCTAAGGCGGCGATCATCGTCTTGATATCTTCACTACCTATCATCCGGTCGAAACGCGCTTTTTCTACATTCAGAATTTTTCCCCTTAAGGGAAGTATCGCCTGAAATCGTCGGTCTCTGCCTTGTTTGGCCGATCCACCGGCGGAATCCCCTTCGACAATGAAAATCTCGCTACGGGCAGGATCTCTTTCCTGGCAATCAGCAAGTTTGCCGGGAAGAGAATGACTGGAAAGGACTCCTTTTCTCCTTGTAAGATCTCTGGCTTTCCTGGCTGCCTCTCTGGCTCTGGCCGCGTCAACCACCTTTGCCAATATCGCCTTTGCCACGGCGGGATTTTCCTCGAAATAAACACTGAGCCCGTCATTCACCTGAGCTTCTACATAACCTTTAACTTCTCCATTACCCAGTTTTGTCTTTGTCTGCCCTTCAAATTGAGGATCCGGAAGCTTAACGCTCACTACAGCAGTAAGTCCTTCTCTCACATCTTCACCACTTAGTTTTTCTTTAAAATTTTTAATAAAAGGCGAATTTTGAAGGTAAGCATTTACTGTTCTAGTTAAAGCGCCCTTAAATCCGCTTAAATGTGATCCTCCATCTATAGTATTTATATTATTAGCAAATGTAAAAAGATTCTCTTTATAAGAATTATTATATTGTAATGCTATTTCAATAACAACATTATTTTTAATTCCTTCTATATAAACAGGGTTTTTATGTAATACTTCTTTGTTTTTATTTAAATATTCTACAAATGATTTTATACCTCCTTCATATAAAAACTCTTTCTTTTTACCATTACGTTCATCTAATACTGTAATTTTTACTCCTTTAGTTAAAAAAGCTAACTCTCTCATTCTTTTACAAACTATATCAAATTCTAAACTTATAGCATCAAATATCGCTATATCTGGTAAAAATGTGATTTTGGTACCTACCTTATTACTCTCACCTTTAATTTCCAGCGGGGTTTTTGTTTCTCCTTGCTCGTACCTTTGAAAATAAATCTTACCGTCCCTGTAAACTTCCACCTCTAAGAATTTACTAAGAGCGTTAACAACCGAAACACCTACACCGTGTAGGCCACCGGAAACGGTGTAAGTTTTGTTGTCAAATTTACCACCGGCATGAAGCTTGGTCATAACCACTTCAAGCGCGGACATCCCCTCGCTTTCATGAAAATCTACAGGAATTCCGCGGCCGTTGTCCGTTATCACCACCGAATCATCCGGCAAAATTCTCACTGAAATTTCATCGCAATATCCGGCCAACGCTTCATCGATACTGTTATCCACGACTTCATAGACCAGATGATGCAACCCTTCCTGCCCGGTGTTGCCGATATACATGGCAGGGCGCTTTCGCACCGCTAAAAGACCGGCGAGCACTTTTATATCAGAAGCCGCATACGAAAATTCCTTTTCTCTCATAGTTTTTAAAGTCCATCCTTCCAATTTAATAATAGTATATTAAAAATATTATTTTTTTTAAATACATAAAACATTATAAATCAATCATATCACCATGGGCATCATTAATGCTAAAAATCCCACATCAGCTTCTCCTTTTAAAACACACGGTTTCGATTTATCTTTGAAACCAAGCGTTATATTTTCGCTTTCCATTGATTGTAGAGCGTCAACAAAATACTTTGGATTAAATCCTACTTCTATTTTTTCTCCATCATAATCTATAGGTATATTTTCTTGAGCATTACCAACATCCGGATTCATGGATATCAACTCCATATTTTTTTCTCCAATAGTCATTTTTACAGCTCTGTATCTTTCATTACTGAGAATTAACATTTTTCTCATCGCTTCCAGCAATAAATTTTTATGTAATCCAATCATGATAGGAGTTTCTTTTGGTATAACAATTTTATAATCTGGAAATTTTGCTTCTAATAATCTTATACTTAATAACATTGTATCTTTTTTTATAATACAATACTTATTTTTAAATGCAAAAAATATTTTATCAGATTCAGCTCCTATTTTGCTTATTTCATTCATGGCTTTTTTAGGAATCATAATACCTGATGATAATTCAAAATTTTTAATATTATCCAAATATTTATCGATTAAAGACATCCTATGACCATCTGTAGCAACCATCCTTAAAAATTTTCCTTTTTCATCCTCCAATATTTCGGTAAATATACCCGATAGCTTATAACCGGCATCTTCAGCGGTTACGGCATAAATGGTTTTATTTATCATTTCACTTATTATTTCTCCTGGAATCTCAATTCCCTCTAAGTCAGCTGGTTCAATTAATTCGGGATATTCGTCGGGTGGAAAAGAAGCTAAATTATACCGGGCACTTCCGTCTGATATAAAAATCCAATTATTTTCTTTTTCTTGGATAAATATTTTTTCATTATTACTTTCTCTTAAAATTTCAAAAAGCTTTCGAGCAGGAATAGTAACTGAACCTTCACTTATTATTTTTGCTGGTAATGTTTGTTTAAAGCCTATTTCAAGATCTGTTGCAAATATAGAAACAATATCTGACTGTGCATTTAAAAATACAGTAGAAAGGATTGGCATAGTGCTTTTTCGTTCTATAATATTTTGGACCCGCGATATAATTTTTATTAATTTTTCTCTACTTATTTCAAGTTCCATTTTTCCCTCCAGTTATAAACTCGATTGCTTACTATAATTTTTTTAATATATAAAAATAGTAACAACAAGTGGTGTCAAGATTTCTAAAAAGGAGATAAGATCTTGATTTTACAATCTAAAAATTTATGAAAACACTTGTATTGTTTCAACATGCTGTTTCACATTCACGTCTTTTCTTCTGCCAAACAAGATTTTTCAACAGTATTAAACAATGCGCCATCTCAAAAAGTCAAAAACCTTCCTTCTATCCTATCTTGTCACCGGGAGCGATAGGCTTGACTCGCAAGAAAAGGTCGGGCAAACGAACCGGAATCGTTTTGGGAATCGTCTGTTGAGCTTTTTACTTGACCCGGTGATGATTTTGCTGCAACAAGAATTTGTTTTGCTTGCTTTTGTCAAGTATTGAAACCGTTTTAAACTGTGTTTTCCCTGTGCTCGATTTTAAACGGAAGGTCGGTCGAGCCCGGGTGCCGAAACTGTTTCTTCAGCGTGGAAGCTAAGTTATTAAGACCTTAAAATTTTAGAGGAAATTTCAAACAATATCAACCAAAAACTTGTTGTTACGGGAGGTTCAAATGCCTTATTCGATCGCCCTCGCCGGAAAGGGAGGAACAGGAAAAACGACTATAGCGGGGTTTCTCGTCGCATACCTCGTCGGTAAAGGAAAAGTGCCGGTTCTTGCAGTTGATGCCGATGCCAATGCTAATTTTAACGAGGTTCTGGGAGTGGAAGTTGAATCAACGCTCGGTGACGCCAGGGAGGAAATGAAGAAAGGTGTGCCTTCGGGTATGACGAAGGATATTTACATGGAAATGAAGCTTCAAGAGGGTGTTATCGAAGCAGACGGGTTCGATCTCGTTGTTATGGGAAGACCCGAGGGTTCCGGCTGTTACTGTGCGGCCAATTCATTGCTCACAATGTATCTTGAAAAATTGATAGATAATTACCCTTATATGGTAACGGACAACGAAGCCGGTATGGAACATATAAGTCGACTTGTAACGAATAATGTAGACTTGCTTCTGGTAATTTCCGATCCAACTAAAAGAGGACTCCAAGCCGCGTCCAGGATAATCGAGCTGACCAAAGAATTGAATCTCTCAATTAGTTCAACGGGTGTGATAATAAACCAGGTCAAGGAGGAGCACCTGGATGCTGTAACCAGGTTGGCCGAAGATTTCAATCTGCCTGTTGAAGGCCTTATACCGGAGGATCAAGATGTGGTAGAATGTGATTTAAGTGGAAAACCCACCTCCTCATTGGGGAAGGAAAACAGAGCAGTAGCTGAAATTTTTAAGGTTTTTGACAGAATAGTGACGGCCTCCTAAAAAATGGAATCCTTGTCTTATCAGGGTCGTAAAGGCAGGCGAGTCGATTTCCGAATTGGCGGATACCGAGCGTGAAAACGATTCGTTGCGGCATATGCAGCCGCAGGACATTATGGGGTTTTGAAACAATTGCACGGAAACTGAGTATCAATATGTTGTATAATTAAAATTTAAAAGCACAAAATATGTAACAAAAAAGTGGTTCAATGGTTTTTCCTCAGTTAATGCGAATTCTGCTTGACAAGCTAAAGGAGCTAAATTATGTTTTTGGGGAAAATTCCTAGTGTAATTACTATATTCCCTGTGCACGGTGGGATTTTTTATTAGGTTGGTTGATATCAGTGTATATAACAAGTTCCACATTTTGCCTCATACCCCCGCCGGTCCTTTGAGGATCGGGAAAGACAAGGCACCTGAGCTGCACGAAAGCAATTGTTTGTGTACATTTCGAATCCGAATCATGGGCATTGGACTGATCAAGAGATCTTTTATAGGTGTTTCCTTGACGGGATATTTTTTGACCGTTACGGCTATACGGGGGTATGGTCTTTTTTTGTGAATAGGCGATGGGCCGGGCCCCGGGATCAATTATTCCGGGTTTATTGAGAAAAATCAATTTCCAGCCCCGCTAAGGAAGCCGCCTTACATTGCAGGCGGCGTGCTCTATGGTAAGAGTCTGTGATCTAATGACCGCGGACCGGCAACAATACAACAAGGAGGTAACGAAATTGGCCTTTGAAATTCCTAAACAGCCCTATTCGGGACGTATCGGGGAGACTGTCCTCGGTACCGGCGATGCATCGTTGACCCTCGGAGGTGAAGACAGCTATCCGTTTCATTTATTTGAAGGGACGATGCCGAATCCTCCAAGGATCGCTATGGAGGTGTGGGATTATGATCCTTCCAGTGAATGGCCTGCTGCTGCAGTTGAACCTTTCAAAGATGTCATTTCTTCAACCGAAGCATGGGCGAAGAAGTGCGTTGAAGAATACGGTGCTGACTTGATCGTTTTGCAGTTAAAAAGCACCGATCCCAATGGGATGGACAGAAGCCCCGAGGAGTCCGCGGAGTTGGCAAAAAAGGTACTGGACGCGATAAACGTACCGCTTGTCCTATGGGGCACAGCCAACAACCAGAAGGATGAAGAGGTCCTAAAGAAAATTTCCGAGGCCTGCGAAGGTCTTAATGTCGGCTTGGGCCCGGTCGAGGAAGCTAATCACAAAGGAGTGGGCGCCAGTTCCCTTGGGTATGGTCACTGTATTGTCTCGTCTTCTCCTATTGACGTAAACCTGGCCAAACAGCTTAATGTACTGCTGGGTAATCTGGGCGTGACACAAAACAAGATCGTTATCGACCCGACAAGCGGAGGACTTGGCTACGGACTGGAGTACAGCTATTCTGTTATGGAAAGGATTAGAATGGCTGCTTTGACACAGGAGGATGACAAGCTTCAGTCGCCGCTGATAAATAATATCGGAAACGAAGTATGGAAGTGCAAGGAAGCCGGCCAGCCGGTGGAAGAAGTTCCGATAATGGGCAATCCTGAAGGACGTGCAATCGGGATGGAAGTGGTGGCCGCCGTGGCATATTTGATGTCCGGTTCTGATGTTTTGATCTTGAGACACCCTGAAAGCGTTAGAATTGTACGTTCATATATAGACTTAATGATAAACGGCGGCTCAGCCAAGGACGTGCAAGGGATAAACAGGGCCCTGGAAATGAAGGAAATCGACCTGGGGGCTTTAAGCCCGGAACCGGAACTGGAGTTTTCAAAAGAGTCGGCTGTGTCTCCGAAGAAAGAAGCAAAAGAGGAACCCAAGGCTACACCCGAAGAAAAACCCGCTGAAGAAAAGAAAGCGGCGCCCGCGAAAAAGGCGGCCCCTGAGCCTCCTAAGGCTGCGCCGAAACCTCAAGAGCCTGCGAAGGAAGAACCTAAAAAAGAAGATAAACAAGCAATAAAGGCTGAAGAAGAAAAAACAGCAGCCAAGGAGGCTGAAGCCGAAAAGAAGGCGGCCGAAGAAGCCGAAGCGAAAAAGAAGGCCGAAGAGGAAGCAAAGGCCAAAGCCGCCGAGGAAGCCAAGGTGAAAGCCGAAGCCGAGGCTGAGAAAAAGGCGAAGGCTGAAGCTGAGGCCAAGGCCAAGGCTGAAGAGGAGCGGAAGGCTATAGCCAAAGAGGAGGAACGTGAAGCTTTGCTTGCTTTGAGAGCTAAAAGAGCCGAAGAGCGGAAAAAACAGGCAGCGGCCCATGCCGCAAGCGCCGGAGCCGAACGTCCTAAAACTCCTGCCGAGGTTCAACCGGATCTCGTTGATAAGCTTACCGATAGCCTTGCGCGGATTCATCGAAGAATCTAAAACAAACGATATATCCCAAGGAGGGAAAGCATAATGTCTAAAGAAGAAGTAAAAGAAAAACTTTCTTTGGCGAAAAAGAAAGAAAAATCCGGGCCGAAACCGGAAGATCTCACCGCAGACCCATCATGTGTCGAGATGATTAAACGAGCCAGGGAGATGGAGATCGACACCATCTTCGATCGCGCTGAAAAAATGAAGCCTTGCAGCATCGGCGTTCAGGGAACATGCTGTAAAAATTGTTCTCAGGGGCCGTGCAGGCTGCCTTTGCCGAAGGGCGGTATAGAAGGAAAGGACACCAGAAAAGGTCTGTGCGGTGCAACACCGGAAACCATAGCGGCAAGGAATTTCGCCCGGATGGTGGCCGGTGGAGCAGCGGCTCACAGCGATCACGGAAGAGGGGTAGCGGAAACTTTCCTCGCTGCAGCCAGGAAAGAAACAGCGGATTACAGAATCAAAGATACGAAGAAACTTCTGGAAATTGCTCCCGACTTTGGAGTCGAAACTACGGTCAAGGGTGAAGACGGTGAAATTCTGGATCGTGATATTGATGAAATCGCCGTTGAAGTCGCCGAAAACGCGCTGGCGCAGTGGGGGCAGCAAGACGGTGAAGTGTGCACGGCGGCACGCGCCCCAAAGCCCCGGTATGAATTGTGGAAAAAGCTGGGAGTGGTTCCACGCGGAATCGACAGGGAGATTGTCGAAATCATGCACCGGACCCATATAGGCGTGGATCAGCATTATGAAAACCTGGTCGAGCAGTGCAGCAGAGCCGCAATCGGGGACGGCTGGGGCGGATCCATGATCGCCACTGATCTTCAGGATGTTTTATTCGGCTGTCCTTATCCGGTAAAGAGCACAGCAAATCTGGCCGTGATGAAAGAAGACCATGTAAACCTGGTAATACACGGTCATGAACCGTTGCTCAGCGAAATGATTGTTCAGGCTGCGGAACTTCCTGAAATGGTTGAACTTGCGAAGAAAAACGGCGCCAAAGGCATCCAGTTGAGCGGTATATGCTGCACGGCGAATGAAATATTGATGCGCCATGGCGTGCCTCTGGCCGGAGATTTTCTGCAGCAGGAGCTCGCTATAGTCACAGGCGCCGTTGATGCTATGGTGGTGGATGTTCAGTGTATCATGGAAAATATCGCAAACGTCGCCCAGTGCTTTCATACGAAGGTGATAACCACCAACCCCAGGGCCAAGATCGCATCCGGTGATGTGCTTCATATAGAATTCGATGAACATACCGCCTTTGAAGATGCAAAAAAAATCGTGCGTGTGGCGATAGAGAATTTCCCGAAACGGGATAAGCCCGTGATCATACCGTCCGCGAAATCGGATCTCGTCGCAGGGTTCAGCTATGAAGCGATAAATTATCATCTTGGAGGCACTTTCAGGTCTTCCTATACGCCGTTGAACGACAACATCATAAACGGCCGTATTCGTGGAATAGGAGGGGTTGTTGGATGCAACAACGCCAGGGTTATGCACGATCAGGGACACATAGCGGTTGTGAAAGAATTAATTAAACATGACGTAATTGTTCTTACGACCGGCTGTAATGCGATCGCGTGCGCAAAGGCCGGGCTCATGACCCCGGAATCGGCCAAAGTTTACTGCGGCCCCGGTCTGGCCGAAGTTTGTGAAACAGTAGGAATACCACCTGTGTTGCATATGGGCTCCTGCGTGGATAACAGCCGGATATTGATGGCGGCCGCCGAAGTGGTCAAGGCCGGAGGGCTCGGTAACGACATCAGTGACCTCCCTGCCGCAGGTTCCGCCCCTGAGTGGATGAGCGAGAAGGCGATCAGCATCGGGCATTACTTCGTGGTTTCCGGCGTCTATACAGTGTTCGGAGTGACCATGCCGGTCAGCGGTTCTCCGATTTTCGAGAACTATCTATATAAAGAACTCGAAAACCTTTACGGCGGCATGTGGGATTTGGAGGTTGATCCGATAGCTCACGCCCATAAGATGATCGCGCATATCGACAAGAAACGGAAAGCTCTCGGTCTCGACCGCGCAAAGGAACGCGTTTTGATGAGCATGGATGACCGTCGGACGCTTGATGCAGCGTAGAATTACTAACAAAACGCCTCTTAAGAAGGGAGGAAGTAAGCTATGTCAAAGCTGGTAGCATTTGCAGCGATACAAGGTGCATATAATATTGTTTCTAAGGCGGAAGGTAGTTATAAAAGGGCGCTTGAGACCTATGGCGGTGCACAGAAACTGGAGTTCCCCAACACCGCTTATTTTTTACCGATAATTTATTCTTTGACCGGTATAAAGGTTACGGATGTGGATTCGGCGCGTAAACCACTTGAATTTGCGCGTAAACTTTTGCCCCCGCATGTTAAAGAGCCCTGTAATCTCCCGTATCTCGGTCCTTTGCTGGATGCGGGGATGGCGGCGTTGTTCGCGGAGGAAATCGCCGAGGCAATAAGATATGTTGAAGATCCTGATTTCTATCAACCTGAAATCGAAGACCCGGATATTGAAAACGGAAAAATCTGGCTGGGTGCGGCCGATGACGCAATCATGCGTAAGCGGGGTGTTGAATTTGTGGACGGCACGGCGCCTGGTTTCGCTGCCGTAGTAGGTGCTGCACCGGATTCGGCTACGGCGAAGATGATCGCCGAGGAATATCAGAAAAAGAGTATATATGTTTTTATGGCCGCGAATCAGAGCGGAACCACTTTTGCCGAGCAGTTGATTCAGGAAAATGTCCAGATCGGTTGGAACACCCGGCTGGTTCCGTTCGGCCCGGATATTTCTGCGGCCGTTTTCGCGCTGGGATTCGCGAATCGTGCGGGGATGTCTTTCGGCGGCATCACTCCAGGTGACTACAAGAAGATGCTTTCATATCAGAAGAACCGGATTTTTGCATTCGTGAATGCACTAGGCGAAGTCAACGCCGAATGGGCCGCCAATGCCGCTGGTTGCGTCAACTGGGGTTTCCCGACAATTGCGGATACCGATATCCCGGAAATTCTGCCCACCGGCGTTTGTACTTACGAGCATGTGGTGGCGAATGTGAGCCACGATGAAATAACGCAAAAATCCATCGAAATCCGAGGTCTTAAGGTTTCGATCACCGAAATCGACATCCCGCTTGCCTATGGACCGGCTTTCGAAGGCGAACGAGTGCGCAAGGGCGACCTTTATGCGGAAATGGGGGGCGGTAAAACCCAATGCACCGAGCTTTGCAAAATGGCCGAGATGAACGAAATAGAGGATGGAAAGGTCAATGTAGTCGGCCCGGATATAAAGGACCTGAAAAAAGGAGACACATTGCCGCTCGGCATTTACGTGCAGGTGGCGGGCCGGGAAATGCAGCCTGATTTCGAACCCATCCTTGAAAGACAAATTCATCACCTTGTCAACTATGCCCAGGGAATCATGCACATCGGGCAGAGAGATATTTCCTGGATCCGTGTCGGTGATGCGGCGGTGGAGAAGGGCTTTACACTGAAGGACCTGGGGGTGATCCTGCATGCGAAGTTCCATCAGGATTTCGGAAGTATCCTGGATAAGGTGGAGGTCACGCTGCAAACGAAAAAAGAAGATGTGGACAAGCTTACGGCCCGGGCAAGGGAAGAATACCGGCATCGCGATGAAAGGGTCGAAAGCATGACTGACGAAAACACGGAAACCTTTTATTCCTGTACATTATGCCAGTCATTTGCGCCGAGCCATGTATGCGTGGTCAGCCCTGAACGTACAGGGCTTTGTGGTGCATACAACTGGATGGACTGCAAGGCGTCCAACCAGATCAACCCCACGGGCCCGAATCAGCCGGTGGAAAAGGGCGAGTGCCTCGATCCCGTGCTGGGTCAATGGAAAGGTGTGAACGATTTCGTTTACAAGGCCTCGCGTCAGACGATAGATCATTATAATTTCTACAGTGTCGTCCACGATCCGATGACGACCTGCGGGTGCTGCGAATGCATCGCTGCTGTTTTGCCCGGCTGTAACGGTGTTATGACAGTGAACCGGGAGTATACCGGGGAGACGCCCTGCGGCATGAAATTTACCACCCTTGCCGGAGTTATAGGTGGCGGTCAGTCCACGCCGGGTTTTGTGGGTCATTCAAAGTACAACGTAACTCAGCGGAAATTCATTGTTGGAGACGGGGGACTTTTGAGACTTGTATGGATGCCAAAGGGCCTCAAGGAGGAGATCCGAGACCGGCTGCTCAAGAGGGGTGAGGAAATCGGGGTTCCGGATTTGATCGACCGCATCGCAGACGAAACGGTGGGAACGAGTGAGGATGAGATCTTGGCATTCCTGAAGGAAAAGGAACATCCTGCGATGAAGCTGGATCCTATCGTGGATTAGCAGGGCTCGGACATATATTGATTTATATCTATTGATCAGGAGAAGACCATGGCATTAACCGGTATAGAAATTTTTAAGATGTTGCCCAAGACAAATTAACTGAACGGTGGAATGCATTCTGGAAACAAAGCAACGAGACAAAATTAAAAGAACTTTTGAAAACATACGGGAAAACCTATCATTTCTCCAAAGATGCTTTTGAACCGTTCTTTACCAGCCTGTATTCAGGAGGTCCTGAAGAAGGGAGATTGGAAAAGTTTACATTCTATAAAAAATTAAAAGAACGATTTGTTTTCAGGAAACCGGAGGGATACCAGATCTTGTCTTTTTTCCCGGATGAAAATTCATACATCGAGTCTGTAACGGAAATCACCAAAAAGTATCCCGAAGCATTTGTTGCTTCTCAGAATGTACTTTCCAGACAGCTTTCCCGTACTCTTTTTTCGGAAATATTTTATTTATCCGGAATAGCTG
>JAWOBE010000016.1:0-11117 GCA_046498185.1 Desulfatiglandaceae bacterium
TGGAGGATCGAGGCAATCGAAGGCTTCTTTCCTTTCTGGGCGGGAAAAGGTTGATAACCCTCCCGGAAGACTTTTTGATCGCATGGTTTTTGGGGTGCCGCTTTGTGCGGTTCTTGTAAACAGTGAAACAGAGAAAAGGAGGGAAGCCATGAAAAGATTATTTTACGGCGTTGTTGCAGGGATCCTTTTACTGTGTTTTGCTCCGGGGGTTTATGCCGGGGCGCTGGAGGACATCGAAAAGAAGGAGGCATTCATTGTCGGAGTTCGTGACGGTGCAATTCCGTTCGGGTTTTTCGATGAGAATAACCAACATGTAGGCTTCAGTGTGGATATGGCCAAGGAGTTGCATAAAAGCCTCGAAGCCAAGCTGGGAAAATCGATCAAACTGACTCTCAAAACAATCAATCCCAAGACGCGTATTCCGCTGGTCGCCAACCGCACGTTGAACCTGGTCGCCGGTTCATCGACCCATACGATTGCTAGAGAAGAGACTGTTGATTTTACGATTACAGTGTTTCTGACAGGAACGCAGCTCCTGGCGAAAAAGGAAAAGGGATACAAGAGTTATAAAGACATGGCCGGAAAACGTGTGGGTGCGGCGCAGGGCTCGACAAACGAAAAGGCGATCCGGGATCTGAATGTAAAGGGGAAGATTAACCCCCCGGCCGACATCGTGGTCTATCAGGAGCATACGCAGGGTATGTTGGCTTTGCAGAAAGATATTATAGACGCCTACTGCACCGATGGTATCCTGCTCGCCGGGTTAAGGGCCAAGGCTCCGAATCCGGATGAATACGAGCTGGTGGGTGAACTGATCACCTACGATCCTTACGCATACATCGTGCCGGAAGACGATTCCAATTTCCGCGATTTTATCAACATCGAATTGATCAAGATGATCAAGGATGGCCGTTATCATCAATTCTATGAAAAATGGTTCGGTCCTGACGGTGTGGTTCCGTATCCAATGACACAGGAAGCTGAAACATTGATGAAACTCCAAGCCTGGCCGTGATCCTTCTTCGGACCGCACGGCGAAAACCTCGGATTTTCCGTGCGGTCCGGTTCCGGTCTTTAATCATCTTTTCGGCGGAGGAGGCTGGCTGTGCTATCCTATAATTTCAACTGGTCCATCATCTGGACGGAGCCTTATGGGCAATGGATGCTCCAGGGCATCTGGGTGACCATAAGGCTCGGTCTCATCTGCTGGTTCATTGCGTTGATACTCGGTGTCATCATCGGGACTTTCCGGGTGACCCCGTTCCTTCCCCTACGCATATTCGGGGCGGTTTACACCGAGGTTTTCAGAGACATTCCCCTGTTGGTTCAGTTGTTTTTCTGGTATTTCGCCGCCCCTTCGATTCTTCCGAAATCAATTGAAATGTGGCTTTACCGGGGGCTTCCGGACTCCGAGTTCTGGATCGTGGTTGTGGGTCTGTCGATCTATACGTCGTCGCGTGTCGCGGAGCATATCAGGGCCGGAATGCAGTCGATCTCGCACGATCAATACTATGCGGCTCTCAGCACAGGGTTCACGCATTTCCAGACCTACAGATATATCATTATACCCTACGCGATTCGCATCGTGATGCCTCCGTTGACCGCTGAATGCCTGACCGTGTTCAAGAACACCGCCCTCGCAATGACTGTTGGAGTGCTCGAAACCACATTCATGAGTCAGCAGATAGAAGCGTACACTTTCCAGGGCATAGAGGCTACTACTGCAGCTTCTCTCGTTTATATGGGCATAACGCTTGCCGTCGTTTTCCTGATGGGGCTTGTCGAGAAGCGGCTGGCCGTGCCCGGCCTGATCACGCGGTCGGGAGGGAGGTGACGCGATGGGCGGCTTGGATTGGGTCGTAATTCAGAACAACCTGTCGTTCCTGATGCAGGGTCTGGTGACCACCTTTCAGCTTGCACTGGTGGCGATAAGTGGTGGCCTTCTGCTGGGGATACTGGTGGGAATGGCGCGCCTGAGTTCAATAAAGATCATTTATTATCCTGCCACGGCTTTTGTAAATTTAATGCGCAGCCTCCCATTGATCCTGGTTATATTCTGGTTCTATTTTCTGGTGCCGGTGATTGCAGGTCGGCCGATGGGGGATTTTTTTTCGGCCTGCGTGGCGTTTGTGGTTTTCGAAGCGGCCTATTTCGCTGAAATCGTCAGGGCGGGGATCCAGTCGATTTCCGCAGGCCAGATGCAGGCTGCCTATTCCACCGGGTTCGATTACCGAAATACCATGCGCTACATCATCGTCCCCCAGGCTCTGCGCAACATGGTTCCATCCCTTTTGACCCAGGCGGTGGTCGTATTTCAGGATACTTCCCTCGCCTATGTGATAGGGCTGAAGGAGTTCCTGCGTTCGGCGTCTATCGTGGATGCACGTGAAATGAGAAGCCTCGAACTGTATGCATTTGTGGGGGTCGTTTATTTCCTGGTGTGTTTCGCGATGAGCAAGTTCAGTAAGAGGCTCGAAGCAAAGAGAGGGCATGCCCAATGATTGAAATAAAAAATGTGAGCAAATGGTATGGGGACTTCAAGGTTCTCGACAATATCAACGAGACCATAGAACGCGGCCAGGTTGTTGTTATCTGCGGACCTTCGGGCTCGGGTAAGAGCACGATTCTCAAGTGCTTGAACGGACTGGAAAAATATCAGGAAGGCGATATCATTGTCGACGGTGTTTCCCTGAAGGATCCTGCAACCGACCTCATCAAGCTGCGTCAGAAAATGGGCATGGTTTTTCAGCGGTTCGAGCTTTACCCGCATTTAAAGGTGATCGACAACATAACGATAGCACCGGTTAAAGTGAGAAGGATACCGGCCAGGGATGCAGCCAAACGTGGTATGGAACTCCTGGAGCGGGTCGGCATCCCCGAACAGGCCGACAAATATCCGGGGAACCTTTCGGGAGGTCAGCAGCAGCGGGTGGCAATAGCACGGGCCTTGGCCATGGATCCGGAGATGATGCTTTTTGACGAGCCCACTTCGGCGCTTGATCCCGAGATGATCAAAGAAGTCCTGGAGGTCATGATCGATCTCGCGAAATCAGGCATGACCATGGCGGTGGTGACCCACGAGATGGGATTTGCACGCGAAGTAGCCGACGAAATTATATTTATGGATGAGGGCCGAATTATTGAGCGCGGCACCGACAAAACATTTTTCACAGACCCCAAAACCGAAAGGGCAAAGGATTTCCTGAATAAAATCCTCTTTTAAGCCGAGTTTCCGGTTCTTTGATATTATGGATGACATGCATTTGGGGGAGAGGAGGGAAAAGCATGCGTGTACCTATACAAAAAATACTTTGTGCGACTGATTTTTCCGACTGCTCGGTTGCCGCGGTGCGATACGGGATCGCGCTGGCGACCGAGCTGAATGCTTTTCTTTATGTATGTCACGTGGTGGATATCCCTTTGGCGGGAATGTATGGTGAAGCCAATCCGGACCCGGTTCAACTGGAGCGCAGATCCATGGCTTTCGCCCGCGATCAGATGCAGGAGTTGATAGGGGATGCGCAGCTTAAGTGGGAGCCGATAGTGACGATAGGGCACACGGCGGATGAGATTGCCCGGATAGCCGGTGAAAAGCGTGTGGGCCTGGTGATATCCGGAACACATGGAAGGTCCGGTATCAGGCGGTTTCTGCTGGGTTCGGTGACCGAAAGGCTTATGCGTGTTGTGGCCTGCCCCCTGATGGTGATAAGGGGCTCCGAGGGCAATATCGAAAAAAGTGGGTTCAGGTTGAAACGGATACTTGTCGGGTGTGATTTTTCTCCCTTTTCGGGATTGGCGGTGCAGCATGCGGTGAACCTCGCTCAGGAATTCGAGGCTGAACTCCACCTGGTTCATGTTCTCGAATGGTCCGCCTACAGGGATGTCATCCGCACAGGCCGGGAAGTGCTGGAAGATATCCGGTCCGATGTGGCGGTTCAGATGCGTGAAAAATTGGAACAAATGGTCCCTTCCGAGGCTAGAAACTGGTGCAGGCCGGTGATCAGCCTGGCGGCCGGCCGGCCCGATGAAGAACTGGCAAAATATGCACTGGTGAACGATATCGATCTGATCACAGTGGGTGTACGCGGGCGAAGACTGGTGGAGACATTGTTTGTGGGTTCAAACACCGACAGGCTGCTCCGGCAGTCACCCTGCCCGGTGCTTTCGGTGCGACCGCTGGAGGATGAAGAGTAAAGAGTGGTTTTCTGGTAGTCCGCGCGATGCAGGTTTTATTCCGTCGAATTTACAGGCGGGCGCCTGAGGTTTTTCAGCATCCCGCGGTTGCGCTTGTTTTCCAGACGTCGCCTGCGGGACGCGGCCGTTGGTTTCGTTCGACGGCGTTCACGGGGTGTTTCGGCGGTTTTGCGTATCAGGTCCAAGAGCCTTTCAAGAGCGTCTTTTCGATTTCGGGCCTGCGTGCGGTGCCGACGGGCATCTATCACCAGAACTCCCTCGGAGGTAAGGCGCGAGCCGGCGGCTATCATCAGTCGTTTGCGGACATGTTCCGGGAGGGAAGGGGAGTTGGCCACGTCGAACCTAAGTTGTACGGCCGTTGCGACCTTGTTGACATTCTGTCCCCCGGGGCCGGAAGCTTTTACAAAGTTCACGGTGATTTCTTCTTCCGGTATTTGAATCCATTCTGTCACTCGAATCATTTTTTGACGCTCTGAGCCGGATTGCGGACGCGTGATTTAGTCTTGAATCTGCCTTTGCCTCTCGTGGCCTCAACAAGAGCAGTTTTGAGAAATTCCACGGAATTTTCCTCTACTTCTATCTTCGCGTTTATTCCGGATTCGGTATACGTTTCCCCGATCATCCGTGCACCCTGTCTTTCAACCGCCGAGTGAACGCTTCCCGTCGCGTCGAAATCCGCTTCGAACTCCACTGTCAGGTAATTGCGCATTTCCTGTTTGCCGGCCGAACGGAGGCATTCGGCGGCGGTGCCGAGGTATGCCCTGGCCAGCCCACCGGCTCCAAGCTTTACCCCTCCGAAATACCTGGTGACGACAACGACGACCATGTCGAGCCCCTGTTTCTCTATCGCTCCCAGGATGGGTCTTCCGGCGGTGCCTGAGGGTTCCCCGTCATCAGAGAACCTGTATTCGCTTTCCAGACGGTAGGCCCAGCAGTTATGCGAGGCCTGCGGGTCGCTTATGTTCTCGATGAATTCAGTTGCGCGCCTGGGTGATGACGCATGACAGGCGTTTGCAATGAAACGGCTTTTTTTGATTTCACGCTCATATCTGAAAGGTTTGGAAAGCGTCAGCACCATCGCATTATCTCTTTGTCATGATCCGGTTCGTGCCTGGGCATCTCAAGCCGGGCCTGTATCTTTTTCGATCGTTATCAAGGCCTACGCCGCTTTGTCGAGGGCGGATCTGCTTGTATAAACAGATAGCATGGACGGACGGTCGATTCAAGGCATCTGCAACGAGTCCTCAGGAAGGCGGTCCGAAGAGGCGTCGGAACAGATCCTGTATCGAAGAGATTCCGGTCAACTCCATTCCCGAGGAATCCTTTGCCCCCTGGAGGTTGCGGCGGCTCATCATGCAACGGCTGAATCCCATTTTTCGTGCTTCTCTCAGGCGCAGCTCCGGCTGGGATACGCCTCGCACTTCCCCGGCAAGGCCGACCTCACCGAAAAGCACGAGATCCTGGGGCACCTGTTTTCCCAGAAAGCTCGACAGAAGCCCGGCTGCTATCCCCAGATCGGCCGCCGGCTCTTCAACTTTCAGTCCGCCGGCAACCTTTATGAAGATATCCTGAGCACCGAGTTCAATTCTAAGCGTTTTCGCAAGCACTGCGGAGAGAAGGGAAATCCTGTTGTGGTCGATGCCGAGGGAGGTCCGCCGTGGCGTACCCAGTGCGCTTGCGCCGACAAGAGCCTGTATCTCTACCAGAAGCGGCCTGGTTCCTTCGACACAGGCAACAACCACAGAACCGGCCGCATCCCGGGGACGTTCCTCCAGAAATATTCCTGAAGGGTTCGAGACTTCCGCCAGCCCGCTGTCTTTCATTTCGAAAACGCCGATTTCGTTCGTTGAACCGAAACGGTTTTTGACGGCCCTCAGCACACGATATACATGCCCCCGGTCACCTTCGAAATAAAGGACAGTGTCAACGAGATGCTCCAGCACTTTAGGACCGGCGATAGCTCCTTCCTTCGTGACATGCCCCACCAGGAACAGCGGTACAGAGAAATTTTTTGCGAAATCAATGAATCTTGCGGCCGACTCTCTCACCTGGCCGACGCTGCCTGCGGACGAGGATAGATCAGATGTGTAAATCGTCTGGATAGAGTCAACGGCTATGATTTTCGGGGAAAGCCGCTTTATTTCGTCGATTATTTCTTCAACGCAGGTCGCCGAGAGTATGAAGAGGTCGGGGGATTTCACCGACAGCCTTTCGGCCCGCAGTTTTATCTGCTGTGGGGACTCCTCCCCGGAAAGGTAAAGGACACGCCTTCCTTTAGTCGCAAGCCTGTCTAGTACCTGAAGGACCAAAGTCGATTTTCCGATTCCGGGGTCTCCCCCGATGAGCACGACGGAGCCTGGAACCAGCCCTCCGCCGAGCGTACGGTCGAATTCGGACAGGCCTGAGGCCAATCTCGGTTCAGGGGCGGAGTCGATTTCCTCAATGGTTTTTGCGGGTGTGGTACGGCGGGAGGGGTTCCCTGGCACTCGCTCTACAGCCGTTTCTTCGACCAGGCTGTTCCAGCTGCCGCAATCCGGACATCGTCCCAGCCATTTAACGCTGCGGTAGCCGCAATCCTGGCAAACGAAGAGGTTCAAGTGCTGTTTAGGCATGATTATTCAAACCGGCGCCATACCCGGATCAGCCCGTCTTCCAGACTTTCCTGGCGAAACGCTCCGCCCCTGGTGAAGAGTTTCAACATCGGTGCATTGTCACGGAACAGATACCCTGACACCCCGGCGAAGCCTTTTCGTTTTGCATAATCTTCCAAGTGTTTTTGAAGCAGGGTGCCGAGCCCGAGCCCGTGATAATCTTCATGGGTTGTATACGCCACCTCGACCATCCCCGGAAGGTCGGGTTCAGCCGCATACCGGCCCACCCCGATTATCCGCTCGAAACCTATTGCTCCCAGTGTCGCCACGAAGGCCATCCGGGAGTTGTAATCAACATTGACCAGCGTCTGTGCAGTCGAATGGGGCATGGAACGCACCGAGCGGAAATAACGCCTGTAAATTGTTTCGTCGGAGTGGGAGTAGAAAAAGTCCTGGAGCAGCGGTTCGTCGGTAGGCTTGATGGGCCTTAACGTAACCACCGTATGATCGGTGAGACGCTCCTTGGCCTCTTCTTCCTCAGGGTAACGATGGTTTTCTGCATTGATCAGTATTTGATCCGGGAACACGTATGCGCGCTTCTTGGCTTCCTCCAGCAGACTTCCGCGAAAGCGGGGATGAGCAATGTTTATCAAGGCCATCGACCTCTCTCTTATGGATTTTCCGTGAAGATAGGCGATGCCGTATTCCGTGACTACATACTGAACGTCTCCGCGGGTTGCGACAACGCCGGCTCCTCCCTCGAAATGGCTGACAATGCGGGATTGACTGCCGTCTTTAGTTGTGGAAGGGAGGCAGATTACCGATTTACCGCCCCGTGACATCGCGGCTCCCCTGATAAAATCGAGCCTTCCACCTATGCCGCTGTGGAAATGAATGCCCTGGGATTCGGAGCAGATCTGACCACTCAGATCCACTTCAAGCGCGCTTCCGATGGATACCATGCGGTCGTTCCGGGCTATGACCCGGGGATTATACACGTAGTCGGCCGGGTAAAAAGAAATCAGCGGATTGTCATGGACATAATCGTACATTTTTTTTGTGCCGATGCAGAAACTGCACACGACTTTCCCCGGGTGAAGGGATTTGAATTCACCCGTCACGGCCCCACCTTCTATAAGGTCTATCACCGCGTCAGAAAGCACTTCGGTGTGTATCCCGAGGTGCTTCTTGTCGTGGAGAAAACTGAAAACACCATAAGGGATGTGACCGAAACCGACATGGATGGTGTCCCCGTCGTTGATGAGCTTGCATACATTGCGGGCTATTTTGCTTCCGATTTCGTTGGGTGCCGGATATTCGAACTCCACCAGCGGAGCATCATGTTCTACGACGAAATCGATTTTACGAGACGGTATGAAAGTATCTCCGTGTGTCCGGGGCATCATTTTGTTTACCTGTGCTATCACCACATCGGCTGATTCCACGGCTGCCTTGACGATGTCCACCGAGATCCCGAGACTCACGAACCCATGGGCATCCGGTGGGGATGTCTGCACGAGAGCCACATCTATCGGAACGATGCGACGCCGAAAAAGGTCCGGAATTTCTGATATGAAGACCGGGGTATAGTCCGCCTGGGCCTTGTTGATGGCATCCCTGGTGTCCGGGCCGACGAAGAACGCGTTGTGGCGGAACCGGGTGTCGAACCGTTTATCGGCGTGCTGCTTGCGGCCCAGAGTGACGAAATGAAGTATCTGGACGTCGTGGAGGCTTCCTGCACGATTCATCAGGCCCTGAACCAGATGTTGGGGTTCCGCGCACGCGGTGCCCAGGAACACTTTGGCTCCCCTGTGGACTGTTTCCAGCGCTTTTTCCACGCTTGTTCGGCGGGATTCGTAATGTTGTTTCCATTTTTCCGGCATAAATCAACCTGCATCGTTTATAAGGATTATTAAGTTTATCCTGTATTTCCCGAAGCTGTCAACGCAATCGCTTTACGGCAACACCTCCGTCAACCGGAATAAAGGGTTTTATCCGGCAGCCGTTCCGATTTATCAATACTTCCACCGCTCCGTGTTCGCAGGTTCGGAAAACCGGGACCTCGAGCGTATCCAGGCGTGATGCAACCAAACGATGTCCCCGGTTTCGGGCCGATATGATGCAGGCTTCCGGAGAGACGGCTTTCAGGAATCGCGCCGTGCTGGATGAATTGCTGCCATGGTGAGGCACCAGAAGGATTTGGCTCGAAAGTAGATCGGGCAATCTGGTTGCTAGCAGATGCTCTGTCTCCTGTTCGATGTCTCCCGTGAAAAGAATGCAGGTTCCTTTATAGCACACGCGCATAACCAGCGACGAATTGTTGACCGCCGAAGAATCATCCGTGGCCGCTGAACGGTTCGGGTTTCTACGGGGATGAAGTATTTCCATTGTTATGCCGTTTATCATGAAGAAATTCTCGAGTTCAGGAGGACCGCGCATAATGGTGCCGCTCTCATCGAGGACATTCATCAGGTTTTTGTATGATGAAATCGGCGAATGCAAGCCGTTGTACCAGAATTCGCGGGGGCGGAAATGTTCTGCGATGAACCTGAGCCCGCCGAAGTGATCCGTTTGGGGATGACTTAACACCATATAATCAACCGACATAATTTTTCTGGACCTCAAAAACGGTGCGATCAGCATTTCACCGGTGTCGAAGCTTCCTCCGGGAAAGCCTCCTCCGTCGATGACCATTTCGGCTCCGCCGGGCATTTCTATCACCGCCGCGTTGCCGTGCCCCACATCCAGAAAAGTAATTCTCAAGTCCTTGTCAAAATGCAGCCGGTATGCCCAGTACGAAGCATCGCAGATTAAAACCGCGGCGGATGCCGCAAGCACGATTCGAGCCTTTCGGTGGCGAACGGACAGGATCGCCGAACAAAGCAGGGCGTAAAGAAGAAGGACTTCGCCGACATTCGGCACAGGTACATACACTGAAGTAAAAGCGAATGAATCCCAGAATTTAACCAGATGTAGAAGTGCTTTGACGCCTAGTTCGGCCGACTGTGCTATAAATTCGGCGAGAGGCGGGTATAGGTGAGCTGTAAATGCGGATAAAAGCCCGGACGGTACCACGAAAAAGCCTAGCAGGGGTACCACGGTTATATTCGCCGGAAGTGAGATTAATGAAAGCCGCTGAAAGTAATGAGCCATGAGGGGGGTAAGAAACACCGTTACAATCAGGGTCAGTGAAACAAGGCCTGTCAGATACGATAGCACAGCGCGAGGAAAACCCGCAGGCACCGCTTCGAGGACGGGACCCAAGGTTTTCATCAGCATCGGCTCGAGCCATATGATTCCTGCGACAGCCGTGAACGAGAGCTGGAAAGATACCGTGAAAAGGCTGTGAGGATCCGCAACGATGATGATCAACCCTGCCAGGGCGAGCGTCGACCAGAGGTCCTTTCTCCTTCCGATGAACAGCGCGGCAAGATAGGTGCATGCCATTATCATGGCCCTACGACTCGATATTTGAAAGCCTGCAAGGCAGGTGTACATGACCACCGGAAACACGCTGAACAGGGCAGCCCACCTGGCCGCAACCACCGCGAGTGAAAAGCGGTAGGAAGCTGTGACCAATTTGACCGCCAACATAAAAGCAGCCCAGCCGACAAGGCCTATATGGAGACCGGAGACCGCGAGTACATGTCCCAGGCCTGTACGTGCGAAACGGTTCCTGACCTCTCTTTCGAGCTCCTGTTTTTCGCCCAGGATCAATGCCCGAAGAAGCGCCCTGGGCGCTCCGGGTGAAAGGTCTTCTGTATAAAGGTTTCTTACCGGCCTGCGTATTTTTTCGATTAAAGCGGAAAAAGCGGGCAGCCGTCCTTTCCCGGTCTTTTTTATTCGCCGCGTGCTCACTGAATAGGCGCTGCATGCAATGCCTTTGAGGGCCATAGCCCCAGCGTAGTCATAGCCACCCGGGTTGTTGAAATTTTTGAATAAGGACAGGCGTACCTGGAGTTCAAGGCCGTCGCCGGGATGAATGGATGGAGCTTGCCCATAGATTTTCAATAACGCATATTCTCCGACAGTGACAGGGTCGCCTTCGACAAAAACTTTGTGAACAAGAATGATGGTTCTATGGTATCTTGGATAATCGGTCGTAGGCTCGCAAACCGTGGCTTCAATCGTGTGAACACCGCGCCGGCTTGCGATTTCCGCAAGAACGGACGGCTGAAGCGATGAAACTTCCAGTGCCAGGCCGGCGGAGAACACTCCGCAGATCACCCAGGTCCATCTGCCGGAACGCACAGCAACGGCTGCCGCGGCGAAAAGCAGCGGCAGCACCCATAAGAAGCCGGTTGTTTGAAGCAGGAAAACATGCAGATGATG
>JAWOBE010000035.1:0-11763 GCA_046498185.1 Desulfatiglandaceae bacterium
GGTTGGCACCAGCCTGCATCGGTTATGGGTGTAATGATCAACAAGAAGGTCTGGGACAGTTTGGACAAGGACCTCCAGGAAGACCTTCGTTACGCGGCAAAGGCTGCAACCATAGAATTTTTCTCTAAACAGTATTTTGACACTATTGAATATACTCAAAAATTTATAGATAAAGGTGTAGAAATAAATAGGTATGAAGATGAAGTTATGGACAGAATTTTAAAAATGACTAATAAACATACCGAAGAAATAGCAAAAGATAATCCCTTATTTAAAAAGTCAATGAAATCTCAAATGAAATTCAAAAAAGATTTTGCAAGATGGCGGGACATGGAAAGACCATTCAATTTTGGTTTCAATCCTGAAGTTTACCCTGAACTTGACTGATAAACGGTTGTATTAGATCTTTGTAGAGTCCTAGTTTGTGTCCATCCGGTGCTCGCGGATGGACACAATTCAGATTTGGGATCATGGAGGTGCCTATGTTTTTCTCGAAGCTCGCTAAATTTTGTGATTCCATCAATGAATGGACCGGAAGAATCTTCAGCTGGGTGATCGTTCTTCTGGTTTTGCTTACTGTGATGGAGGTGGTTTTGCGTCGTGCACTGGGGGCGCCGACCATATGGAGTTTCGAGGTTCTTAAACAACTTTACGGCTTTCACTTCATGATTGTGGCAGGTTACGGTTTGCTCTACGGATCGCATGTATCGGTCGACATCTTTACCGTGTTGCTTTCGAAAAAGAAACAGGCTTTTTTAGATTTAATAAGCTATGCTTTATTTTTTTTCCCTTTCGTATTTATATGTATCTGGCAAGGCTATTTTTTTGCAAGCCGTTCCTGGGCAATGAAAGAAACAAGCTGGAGCGTGTTTTCACCGCCGTTATATCCAATTAAGACTGTTATCATTGTTTGTTTTTCACTTCTTTTAATTCAAGGAATTTCCGAAGTGATTAAGAAAATATATATAATTAAAGGGGAGGCACTATGATTGATCTAAGTCCCGAAATGCTAACGATCATGATGTTTGTTGGACTTTTGATCGGCCTGTTTATGGGGCATCCCCTGGCGTTTGTTTTAGGCGGTCTGGCAGTAATATTTGGATATATCGGCTGGGGTCCGTCTGTTTTTTATATGTTTATGAACAGAATTTGGGGAACGATGGACAATTATGTTCTTCTTGCTATTCCGTTGTTTATCTTTATGGCTCAGCTTTTGGATCAATCCGGTGTCACCGTGGAGCTGTTCAACGCACTGCGGTACCTGTTGGGGCAGACAAAAGGCGGCATCGCAGTTGCTGTTATAGCGGTGTCCACGGTTTTCGGAGCTTGTACGGGAATTATCGGCGCTTCTGTCGTCACGATGGGGCTCCTGGCGATACCGATGATGAGAAGTTATGGGTATGACAATAAATTATCCTACGGCTCGATCTGTGCCGGAGGGACGCTGGGCATCTTGATTCCTCCCAGCATTATGCTTGTAGTCATGGCTAGTGAAGCTACCCTTTCGGTCGGTAAGCTTTTTGCGGGAGCGGTGGTTCCCGGCATTATTCTGGCCGGCCTGTATATGCTTTATGTGGCGATCAGGTGTTTTTTGAAACCTGAAATGGGGCCTCCGGTGAGCAGAGAGGAAAGGGCGCAGATAACCAACATGCAGCTTTTTTTTATGGTTCTTAAGTCCCTGGTGCCACCGATGGTTTTGATTCTCGGGGTCCTGGGTTCAATATTTTTCGGCGTTGCGACCCCTACGGAGGCATCCGGCGTGGGTGCCTTCCTGGCCTTCATAATGGTGATAGCCTATCGCAGGTTTTCGTGGCGGGGATTGTACCAGGCGGTCGTTCAGACGGCCAAGACCAACACGATGGTTCTGATGATACTATGCGGCGCCACTTGTTTTACCGGTGTTTTTCTTGGAGTCGGGGGCGGGGACGTGGTTACGGATTTCGTACTGGGCCTCGGCTTGGGTAAATGGGGAACTTTCTGGGTGATGATGGGCGTTGTTTTCATCCTGGGAATGTTCATCGATTGGATAGGAATCGTCCTTATTTGTTTTCCTCTCTTTCTGCCGATTTCCAAGGAATTCGGTTTTGATCCAATATGGTTCGTGATAATGATAGCGGTGAATTTGCAGGCGTCTTTTCTGACACCTCCGTTTGGTTACGCGCTTTTCTATATCAAAGGAGTAGATCCTGTCGGGATCAATATCCAGGATGTCTATAAAGGAATAGTTCCGTTTGTGATGCTTATGATAGTGGGCCTCCTGATCTGCGCGCTTTTTCCGCAGGTGGTTATGTGGCTTCCCGACCTGATAGTTGAATGATTTTTTTATTTAATGTTCATACGGCATTTCCTGTTATGAATGCTATTTATATAATAGTTTGATTAGTTCTGTTAATTTTTCATCCCTCCACCTTGCCAGTTCCGCCTGGTTTTTCCCTTCGATTTCATTTTCAACGCCTTCGTAAAGGATTTCGCGGGATTCAGGGGGGAATTCCGTCCAAACGGCCATATCCTTAAGCCATGTCTCGAAAGCAGGGCCGAGGTGATCTATAAAGTGCTTTATCCCTCCTTCACCGCCTCCCAGGTGATAGGTCAAATGGGGACCCATGAGCGCCCACCTGAGCCCGGGCCCGGCGCGGAGCGCCTTGTCAACATCTTTTACGTCGGCGACTCCTTTCAGAACGATGTCGACGGCTTCCCTCCATAATGCAGCCGAGAGCCTGTTGGCGATATGCCCGGGTACTTCTTTTTTCAGGACCACCGGTGTTTTCCCGGCAGCTTCAAAGAATTCTTTTGCACGGAGAAGAATTTTTTGATCTGTTTGTTCCCCGGGTACAAGTTCCACCAACGGGATTAAATGCGGTGGGTTGAAGGGGTGCGCAATCAGGCAGCGCCCAGGATGTTGAGTCACCTTCTGGATTTCCGTCATCAAAAGCCCCGACGAACTGCTCATGATGATGGTTTCAGGGTGACTTTCAGCATCCGCGATTTTGAATACCTCGTGTTTGACCGAATAGTTTTCAGCCACGGATTCTTGAATAATGTCAACGTCTTTTGCCGTTTCCTCAATGGTTTCCGCTGTTTTCAGCCTCGATACGGCTCTTTTTTGTTCCTCGTCGGTGATCAAGCCCCCTGCATTGGTTCCGTCTATGAAATTTATTGCTCTTTTCAGTCCGTTCCGCCGGGACCGGTCATCGAGGTCATACATTTTGACTTCCATGCCGGTTATGGAATAGAAGGCGGCCCAGCTGGATCCTATGACGCCTGTGCCGATGATTCCAACAGATTTGAAATCCGAAAACATGATTCACTCCTCGTTTGGATTCTAATAGGTCAATACCACACCGCCGTCGAAAAGGAGATCTCCACCGACAAGGTATTTGGCGAACCGGGAAAAGCCGAAAATGAAAAGATTCGCTGCATCCACGGGTGCCATCATCTCTTTTACACGCGAGTGGCCCATCATGACATCGTTTACAACTTCCTGTTCGGTAATCCCCCGCTGCTGAGCTTGAGCAGGGATTTGCCCCAGCGCCAAAGCCGTCTTTACAAAACCGGTGCTGACGGTGAAAGAGCGAACCATGCCGCCGCCTTCGGCGGAAATGGATTGGGCAAGAGCCCTGAGGCCGAATTTTGTTATATTGTAAACAGGTTTGTTTTGTGTGCAAATATGGGCATGAATCGAAGCCATGTGAGCGATGACGCCCGTCCCATCCGAGCTCTTTTTCATGTGCGGAATAGCCAAGCGGGAGAGAAAAAACGGTGCCCTGAGCATCAATCGCTGCATGAGATCGTATTTTTCCATAGGGAAATTCTCAACCGGGTCAATATGCTGTATCCCTGCGATATTGGCCAGAAATTTTATTTGGCCCAATTTTGATGCTTCGGAGACAATTTTTTCCAAGGTTTCGTCGTCTGTGAGGTCGGCCTCGAAAAAAATCATCCGCCCCCCGATATCATCTGCCATTTTTTGAGTTTTTTCCCCTTCCTTCCGGTTGATGTCCACACCGACCGTCGTGATATTATTAGCTGCCAGGGCAACCGCTACGGCTCTGCCGATGCCCGTTCCACAACCTGTAACTATGCATAAATGCCCGGGATTGAAATTGTCGTCTTCCAAGACCAAGATCTGTCCTTTCTCTATCTTGGGTTCGTTTAAATCCATGGTCTTTTCTCCTTTGCGGAATGAAGGTTTTGCTTCTTCTTTTCATGTTCTGACTCTCCCATTACTCTCACTTTCGCCTCGTCGAGGTCGGGGTAGGGAAGATGAGCTGTGAATACTATGATTTATCAGCAAAACCCAGGCCAACTTATTGTTTCTGGTAGGTTTTTACCGCCAAAAGTACTCAAATACTCTCCGCTGTTATTTCAGACCCCGACCCTGGTTTCGCCGGTGCAGGGGCAAGGAAGGAAAAGACACCTGCATTCATCGTTCATTGCACCATGGATGTTTCTCCTCGACATCCTGGAATGTGTAGTGTAAAAATAATGTATCAACTGAGCTACATATTTTCATGATATGGAGGGTGTTCATGAAATATGGCCTAAATACCAAGTCTGGGCCCGTGCCGATGAGCCGCCGGGGGGTCAGTCCCGCCGGCGATGTCAAAAATGTTCAGAATGAGCTGCAACTCTGGGGCTTTATTTTTGACAGCATTTACAATGGATGCATTGTCACTGACCCGAATGGGTATGTGACACATTTCAACAAACCTTACGGTGAGTTTTTGGGGGTGGACCCGGAGAAACAGATCGGCAGACACTGCACCGAAGTTGTCGAGAATACCAGGATGCATATTGTAGCCCAAACGGGAAAAGCCGAAATCAATCAAGCCCATTTTATTAAGGGCCAAAAGATGATTGTACAGCGGATCCCTATCAAGAAAGACGGGAAGGTAATCGCTGCTTTCGGCCAGGTGATGTTCAAGGATGTAAGGGATGTCAGAAAACTAGCAAAAAGATTGTCGCTGCTCGAGTCGAAGGTGGAGCTCTACGAGCAGGAATTGATGTCCCTCCGGTCTACCCGCTACACCCTCGATAGTATCTTCGGTGAAAGCGCTGCGATCAAGTCCCTTAAAAAAGAGGCTCTTCGGGCGGCCTCGACCCAGTTCCCGGTACTTATCAGCGGTGAAAGCGGCACCGGCAAAGAACTTTTCGCCCAGGGCATTCACCATGCGAGTCCCCGTAAATTTCATTCTTTTGTGCGAATTAACTGCGCGGCGATTCCGAAAGATCTTCTGGAGTCCGAGCTTTTCGGCTATGAGAAGGGCGCCTTCACGGGGGCTAAGGCGTCTGGCAAACCCGGCAAGTTCGAACTC
Source organism: Desulfatiglandaceae bacterium (assembly GCA_046498185.1). Classification (GTDB taxonomy): domain Bacteria; phylum Desulfobacterota; class DSM-4660; order Desulfatiglandales; family Desulfatiglandaceae; genus CAYXDR01. The sequence continues at coordinate 5,316 of JAWOBE010000035.1, forward strand.
GCCCACCAGGGAACGATATTCCTTGATGAAATCGGGGAGCTGCCACTGGCCATGCAGCCGAAGCTTCTCAGGGTTTTAGAGGACAAAGAATTTGAGCGTGTGGGCGGAAATAAAATTGTACGATCCGACTTCAGGTTGATTGCAGCCACGAACCAAAATCTGGAAAACATGTTGGCTGAAGGTCGTTTTCGGAAAGATCTGTTTTACAGGTTGAATGTAATCCCACTTGCTATTCCTTCGCTTCGTGAACGGAAAGAAGATATAGGACCCATCGCAAAGCACCTCCTGAATCAAATGGCGGAGGAAATTTCATCGCCTTCCGTGCATCTTGACCCTGAAGCCGAAGAGGGGCTCTGCCGCTATGATTGGCCGGGCAACATCAGAGAGCTTTCAAATGTCCTCGAACGGGTGCTTTTTTCATTGGAAGGAGACATTATCGGATTGGCCGATTTACCTTTCCATGTCTCCCGTGGGCTTAGGAATAAGCCAGCACCCGGTGTTCAGTCTATAAAAGCCGCTCAGAAAAAGGCAGAAATGGAAGCCATTGTCTGTGCTTTGAAGAGCACACGAAACAATAAGGCTCAGGCCGCCAGGCTACTGGGAATACACCGGACGCATTTGTACAAAAAGATCAGAAAATACGGCATAAGCAATTGAGTAGACAAACAGCTGTAGTCTATTTGATACTATCTTAAGATCTCTTTCAGTCCTGTTGCAGCTCCTCGATGTTTTCATAGAAGTCAAGTGCTTCCGGGTTGCTCAATGCGTCTTTGTTCAAAACCGGTTGGCCTTGGATTACCTTTTTGACTGCAAGTTCTACTTTTTTCATGTTTAGTGTATATGGAATGGCCGGAACACTAATTATCTTGGCCGGCACATGTCGAGGGGAGGCATTCGCACGCAGCGTCGTTTTTATCTTTTTCTTGATTTCTTCGGTCAGGTTACTCCCTTCCGCCATTTTAACGAACAGTACGACTCTGACGTCGTTTTTCCAGTTCTGGCCTACTACCAGACTGTCTTCTATCTCCGGGATAGCCTCAACCAGGCGGTAAATTTCCGCGGTTCCAATCCGTACTCCCCCCGGATTCAGCGTAGCGTCCGACCTGCCGTAAATGACCACGCCGCCGCGGTCGTTGATTTCTATGAAATCCCCATGCCTCCAGACGTCTGGATAAACATCGAAATAGGCGTTTCGGTATTTTTCATCGTTTTCATCGTCCCAGAAATAAATGGGCATGGACGGAGCTGCGGCGGTGCAGACCAGTTCGCCCTGCTGGTTTCTAACCGGTTTGCCGTTTTCATCGAAGGCTTCCACGGCCATCCCCAGGCAGCGGCACTGCAGTTCGCCGGCATAGACAGGGCCCATGGGATTTCCGGCAGCAAAACAACCGTTTATGTCCGAGCCTCCGGAAATGGATGCAAGTTGCAGGTCTTCCTTGATATCCCGGTAGACAAATTCAAAGCCTTCAACAGAAAGAGGGGACCCCGTGGAGAGCACGGCTTTAAGCGGTGAGAGATCGTATTGTTCGGCTGGTTTTACCCCTGCGTTTTGCAGTGCGGTCAGATAACCTGCGCTTGTTCCGAAAATAGTCATTTTACGATCCTCGGCCATCTTCCACAAAGCACCAGGATCCGGGTGGAAGGGGTTGCCGTCGTAGAGAAGAACGGTCGCTCCCGCTGCAAGGGAGCATGTGAGCCAGTTCCACATCATCCAGCCGCAGGTTGTGAAATAGAAAATGACATCCTCACGCTTGAGGTCTGTGTGAAGCAGCAATTCTTTGATCTGGTTGAGCAGGACACCGCCTGCGCTTTGAACCATACATTTAGGGAGCCCGGTGGTTCCGGACGAGTACATGATATAGTGGGGATGCATGAAGGGAAGTTGCTCGAAATCTATTTGAAGCCCGCTTTTGGAAGCCTTGAACGCCTGGTAATGGACGGCATTGGGGACTCCATCGATATCGGGTGCTTTCCTGGTGTAGGGGACAACCACGACTTTTTCGATGCTTGGGAGCTTTTTAAGGATTTCGGAAATACGACCCAGGGAATCCAGGCCTTTCCCCTTGAACCAGTAGCCGTCGGCAGTGAAAAGAACTCTCGGCTTTATTTGCCCGAAACGGTCGAGAACTCCCTTTATGCCGAAGTCGGGTGAGCACGAAGACCATGTGGCACCGCAACTGGTGGCGGCCAGCATCGCTATGATCGTCTCCGGCATGTTGGGCATGAATCCTACTACCCTGTCGCCGGCTTTGATCCCCATTTCTCTGAGAGTATGGGCGACACGAGCGACCTCATCGTAAAGCTCGGCATAGCTTATTTGCCTGGTTTCCTGGTCTTCTCCCTGGAAAACGATGGCGGTATGATCATCTCGATATCTCAATAGATTTTCGGCGAAACTCAGTCGGGCGCCCGAGAACCATTTGGCTCCCGGCATCTTGAAGGGGTCGTCCACGACTTCCCTGTAGGGTTCCGACGCCTTGATATCGGCGAATTCCCAGATCGCAGCCCAGAAGTCGGGGATATTTTCAATCGACCACTGGTAAAGTGATTGATAGTCGGAAAAATTTCTGTCGTGTTTATTGTTGACGAAATTCATGAACCTGTAAATCTCAGTCTTCTTGACCCTTTCTTCGGAAGGCTTCCATAACATTTTGTCCATGATCTATCTCCCCTGAGTAGTGTTTATTTTAATGGATCACAGCAGAAGTTTATCCCGCCTTTATGCGGGCGGAAAGACTAAAAAGCCGGATTTCGATTTTTTGTGTAACCATCGTTATTGATGAGTTCGTAAAAAAAGTCAAAACAACCCTGTCCTTCGGGGTCGCTGTCGGCGTTGGTATCGGAAGTTGACCGGCGACCTTTTCGACCCCGATACCGATTCCGACGCCGATAAGGGGGGGATGGTATTTTTTACGAAGCCATCGTTTTTGAAAAGCCAGCAAATCTTATACCGAAAATTTTCCAAATTTCAAAAAAGAAAAAAATGAGAAGGTGTTTTTTTTCTAAACTTCCATTATTCTTGACCTGGTCGATCCCTCCATCTATCTTTGTGTGCATCGTAAAAAGTCAAAACAACGATGTCCCTCGGGGTCGCTGTCGGCGTCGGTATCGGAAGTTGACCGGCGACCTTTTCGACCCCGATACCGATCCCGACCCCGACGCCGATAAGGCAGGGATGCTACTTTTTACGAGGTCATCATCTTTGTGTGCATCGCGGATCGGTACAACCCGGTATTATGACTGAACGGATCCCACGCCGGGTATTTTTTTAATAGGGGGTGGTTGTTGTCACGGCGCTCAAACATTTATTCAGCCCGATAACCATCGGGGGGATGGTCGTCAAAAACCGTCTCGTGATGCCGCCCATGAGCGTGAATTTCGGTGTGGACGAAGAAGGTTTCATCACCGAGCAGCACTGGGAATACCTTGCTGCCCGAGCGAGGGGCGGCACGGGCATGATCGTAGTGGGCGGGGGAGCGGTTCATCCTTCGGGACTGGATCTTCCAAGGATGCCCCCTATATGGGATGATAAGTTCATAGGGCCGTTGAGGATCATGACCCAAATAGTCCGGAGTGCCGGCGCCCGTTTCGGAATGCAGCTTCTTCACGGGGGTCGCCAGGCTTATCACGGGCAAAGGGTGGCTCCTTCCGCTATCCCAGCGCTGGCCGTGATAAAGGGTGTTCCCAGGGAGTTGACAAGGGAAGAAATCAGGGAAATGGTTTCGGCCCACGGAGATGCCGCCCTGAGATGCCGAAGGGCCGGGTTCGATTTCGTGGAGATCCACGCAGCCCACGGTTATCTTATTTCCGAATTCCTTGCAGAGCATTCAAACCGGAGATCGGATGACTACGGTGGGTCGTTTGAAAATCGAACCCGTTTTTTATTGGAAATTTTGAACGATATCAGGGTCAAGGCCGGTTCGGATTTCCCTGTAGGCATAAGAATCAACGGGGATGACTGCGTCGGCTTCGGGTGGGGGATCGAGGACGCCTGCAGGCTGGCTCCGATTCTCCAGGAAGCGGGGGCGGACTGGCTGCATGTATCAGCCGGGATCTATGGCTCCTCTCCCGTGACGATTCCGTCGATGTATATCTCCCAGGGCTGTTTCGTCCACCTGGCCGAAGAAGTAAAGAAGACTGTGTCGATTCCAGTGATAGCCGTGGGGCGTATAAAGAACCCGGAGATGGCGGACCGCATCATACACGAAGGTAAGGCCGACATGGTGGCAATGGGCCGCGCCCACCTGGCGGACCCGGATCTCGCCCGCAAGGCCATGAGTGGGGAGCTTTCGGCCATCAGACCGTGCATAGGATGCTGCAAGGGCTGTATCGAGCAGGCGCTCGCGCTCGAGGAATCCACATGTGTGATGAATCCCGAAGTCGGCAGAGAGTATTTGCTGGCCGGAAGGGGCGTGGATGCGGCGATGGGGAGTAAAAAGGTCTTAATCGTCGGAGCCGGGCCGGCAGGAATGGCTGCCGCTGCCAGGGCGTCGGCAACTGGTCACGAAGTGGTTCTGATCGAGGAAAAGGGAAGATCCGGGGGTATGGCCGCGGTCGCGGCACTGGCTCCGGGTAGGTCCGAGATCGGCGAACTCGTTGACTACAGGCTCCGGGAGCTGGAAAATCAGGGGGTGGAGATTCGCCTTAACGTGAAGATAACCGATGACCTTATTGATGAGATTCGCCCTGATGTCGCGGTGGTCGCCAGCGGAGGGCTTCCTGAGATCCCCCAGATAGAGGGTTTGTTCGACACTGATATGGAACTTCATGTATGCACTGATGTTCTGGAGCGAAAAACAAGCTGTGGAGAAAAGGTCATCGTGCTCGGAGGGGGAGGCTTCGGGCTTCAAATAGCTGATTTTCTCGCCGAAAACGGCAGGGATGTCGTAGTGCTGAACAGGGACGCGCATTTTGCTCGGCAGATGGCACCCAACGATCGGACTTCGCTGATGGATCGTTTAAAGAAACCCAACGTGCGGCTTTTCAAACGGGTTGTGATCCGGGAATTTTTCCCCCGCGGGGTGTTGTTCGATCGGGCAGGGGAGGAAGTAATGCTGAAGGATTTTTCTGACCTGGTTATAGCCGAAGGTTTTCGCGCGGTGCGCAATGTATCGGAGAAATTCATCCGTCGAAACATGGATGTTCATATCATCGGGGACGCGAAATCTCCCCGGACGCTGCTTGATTGTATCGCTGAAGCTGACGAGCTTGGCCGGGCTATATGAGGTTGTGATGGAAAGTACAGGATGCAGGGAATGCGGCGCTTGCAGCGAAGCATGCCCTATAGTGGATTTGTATCCTTTGAGGGTTGTTCATGAAGTTTATTCACGGTCCGGATTCGACCCTTGGTTGTGCTGTTCCTGCCATCTTTGTGCCTGGGTGTGCCCCGTGGGGCTGAGCCCCCGGGATGAGATGTTCACCCTGCGGCGTTTATTGGAAGGGGAAGGAACCAAAGGCGAAAAACAGGTGGCCGTGCATATGAAGAATCTGAAAAAGCGAGGATTTCTTTTCCCGGTGGGAGATGTAAGCAACGACGAGCGTCTGGAAACCGGTCTTCAGCCGATCGCTTACGAAAAAATCGCTTCCGACATTAAAAGTTTCGTAAAACGGTTTGATCGGGTCATGGAAACTTTTGCTGTTGGATGGGGAGGTTAGCGAAGCGTGTCGGCGTGTATCTTTCCAGGATGCCTGGTTTCATATCGTTTTCCTGAATACGAGAAATCTGCTTCATTGGTGCTGGAAGCACTGGGGGTGCGTCAGATTTTCGTGGATTGTTTCACCTGCTGCGGTTCTCAGGTCGCGGAGTCGGCCGATGATATGTTTCTTTCTGCCCTCGGAGCAAGGAACCTGGCCATCGCTCAAGCACATGGAGTGGATACCGTGATTTGTCTGTGCGGAAGCTGCACCTATGAGCTTCTCCGTGCCAAGGAGCGACTGGGAAACCCGCTTAACCTGGCGCGGGTAAATGAGATGCTGAAGCCCGAGGGGCTTTTCTATGATGCGCGTAAACCGCTGCAGGTGAAGCATATACTGGAAGTTCTGGATGCTTTCCCCCGGAAGCTTGAAGGACTTTGCAGAAATAAAATCAGGGTGGGAACCGCGGTGCAGGAACCTTGCAATGCTTTAAGACCGGCCTATCTGCATCCGGCGCTCAATGGGCGATCCTCTCTTTTGCGTGATATCACGGCCTGGAGCGGTGCTGACTGCGTTCAATTCGAATATGAAAATCGATGTTGCGGCGGCACGATGCTTGCCTTCGACGAGCCCGTGGGAATGGAGCTTGCTTCCCTTAGATACCATGCGCTCGAAAAATGCGATGCCCAAATTGTCGTCACCGCGTGCCCGAACTGTCACAGCGTCTACTACGTGTACCCAAGGGCGGTGGATAAAAAGTACGGCAAGGTCGGCTCCCGCCTGCCGCCGGCCGTTTTCATAACGCAGCTGTTAG
>JAWOBE010000048.1:0-14256 GCA_046498185.1 Desulfatiglandaceae bacterium
GACTCCCGATCTGCTCGAATCCTATGAAAAACTCCTGAAGAACGAGCCCCTTTCACGCAAGGGCTGGGTATTGGAGGCATGGTGATGGAATATAAATCATCTGAGTTGATAGACAGATATTTACGTACCAGAAAGATCCCCAGCACGGCCTGTACCGGCTGCGGATTGGGCATGAACCATAAGATAGTGGTAACCGCAATAAAGGAACTGGGTCTCGAACAAAAGGATATTGTCTGGGGCACATCCATAGGATGCGCCGGACGCCAGACTTTCGCAACATGGAAGGGAGACGGCTTCGCCGGGACCCACGGCAGGGCCTATGCGATTGCACGTGGCTTGAGGATCGCTCTTCCGCCGGAAAAGAAAATCATCCTCACCGTAGGGGACGGGGATGCCTTCGGAATAGGCCTGATGCACCTGATCCATGCGGCGAGGTCCAACGCGGACATGACCGTTATTGTTAATGACAATCTCGGCTATCAGTCCACAGGTGGGCAGTATGGATGGACCACTCCCCAGGGAAGTCACACCGACAGTAGCCCCTACGGCATGTTCGAGCACAATCTCATGAGCGAGGGTATGGATGTGTTGGAGATCCTTAAAGGGGCCGGTGCCACGTTTCTCGCGCGCCACGTGGCGATGGACGGGGCATGGGCGGTTGAAACCGTTAAGAAAGCCATATTGAACAAGGGGTTTTCTCTCGTCCATATGCCTTATCCCTGTCCCACCAATTTCGGTTCCAGGGAGTTAAATACCAGGAACGCTGTCAATATCTACAGGTGGATCCAGGCTCATGCCGCGCCTCTGGGTGAAGAGAAGGCCGATACTTTCTGGGCATGCGGCATATGGCACGATGCGACCAACTCGAGGCCGGAGTTTCATGAATTTGTCCACGAGACAATCGAGAAGATCAGGAGGACGGGAAGCTTATGAAAGATCGAGTCGAGATAGTGGCAAGCGGTTTCGGAGGGCAGGGCGTGGTCCGGCTGGGCCAGATCATCGGCGAGTGCGGTGTCAAACAGGGCCTTCATGTAGCCATGCTGAAGAGCCACGGAACCGAAATGCGGGGCGGATACGTGCGTAGCCAGGTGGTGATGTCCGAAAAGACAATCGACAGCCCCATGTGTGAATCGCCGGATTATTTCATCGCGCTGTCCCTCGCGGCCTACAAGCGTTTCAAGGAGACCGTGCCTGAAGACGGGGTGATAGTCTACGATCCGGCCTTCGTCGACGAGGTGGATCAAAGTCTGAAATGCAGACAGATCCCGTTTCCGGCCAAGGATCTGTCCATGAAGCATTTCGACAATGCGTTGTTCGCCAATTCCATCGTGCTGGGTTTTTGCGCTCAGACCGTGGAGGGCCTTGACAGGGGCATAATGCTGGAAAGCCTGTTGCAGGTGATCCCCAAGTTTCACGAGCGCAACAGGCAGGCTTTCCAGCTTGGCTACGAATATGAAGCTTGATCGGGTTGCCGGTTATCCTTTGTTCAGAAGGAGGGTTTAAAAGGCTTTCATGCGTTGAAACACATCCTCGCCGAAAGGGCCGGAGAGGTGCTTCAACATCCGAAAATTTACAGTTCGATGATCTTCAAAGTAAGAGGCCGATAAGGGGGCAGACGTGACTAAACGAACCATCAGATCCTATATCGACCATTGGGCTGCCGGCTGTCCGGAAAAAGTATTTCTCATTGCTCCGGAAGCCGAAATAGAACTCACCTATTCAAAGCTGAAATCCGATTCCGAAAAACTTGGAAAACATTTGATGAGGCTCGGTCTGAAAAAGGGAGACAAGGTCTCCTTCATGATGACCAATGGCTATCAGACCGCGAAAATATTTCTCGGCACGATGTATTCAGGTTTTGTCGTCGCTCCTCTAAATCTTTTGGCACAATCCTCTCAGCTTGATTATGTAATAGATCATTCGGACACGAAATTGGTATTTTTTACCGATGATCAACGTGAACGTGTGGAAACGGCGGCCGGCAAACTGAACAGGGAAGTGATTCTCATACCGGTTGAACTCGATGCCGAGGAAATTTTTCCGCCGGAAATTGATCTTTCAGGGTTCGTGCTTCCGGAAGTGGAGGAAGACGACGATGCCCTGCTGCTTTACACCTCCGGTACCACGGGTGTACCCAAAGGGGCCGTTCTGAGTCATAAAAATATGGTTTCGGGAGGCCTCTATACGACGATGGCCCATGAGCTGACCCCTGAAGACAGGGCGCTCTGTTCCCTGCCGCTCTACCACATAAACGGAGAGGTCGTGACGGCGGTTACCCCACTGGTAAGCGGCGGAAGCGTGGTGATGCCCTATAAATTCAGCACCTCAAATTTCTGGGAATATATAAGCGAATATGGATGTTCCTGGTTCAGTGTGGTGCCTACAATTATTTCTTATCTCACCAATTCCACCGAGGTTAAGGGTAAAGGTTATGATCTCGGAAGGCTTCGGTTCGGGCGATCCGCTTCATCCGCTTTACCACCTTCGGTGCACAGGGCGTTCGAAGAGAAATTCGGGGTTTCCATTGTTGAAACCATGGGGCTTACCGAAACGGCGGCACCGGTGTTCTCCAACCCGATTGAGCCGTCGAAACGGAAATACGGTTCCCCCGGGCAGCCCGTCGGAAATGTGGCGAAAATCGTCGATAAGGAAGGCAGGGAAGTGCCTCGCGGCACTCAGGGCGAGATCATGATCAAAGGCGACAATGTGATGAAGTGCTATTACAAAGGGCCGGATAAAACCGCCGAAGCATTCGATCAGGATGGATGGCTTCATACCGGGGACCTGGGGTATATGGATGAGGACGATTTCGTGTTCGTGACGGGGCGCATCAAAGAATTGATCATCAAGGGGGGCGAAAACATCGCCCCGAAGGAGATAGACGAGGCTCTGTATAAACACCCGTGTGTGCTGGATGCCGCCGCCGTGGGAATCCCGGACGAAGAGTACGGCGAGGAGATTATGGTATGTATCACGCTCAAAGACGGAGTGGACGTCGATGAGGAAGAGATAATCCGGCATTGCCTGGAGCATCTGGGGAAGTTCAAGACACCGAAAGTAGTCAAAATAATGGATGAACTTCCGAAAGGACCGTCCGGTAAAATCCAGCGATTGAAGCTGCCTGATCTGGTAAGGCAGGTGGACCGGAATACTTCGTAAAAATATATGTCCACCGTTCATAATTTGTTTTCTCGGGGCTTCATTCAGAGCGTAATTCTGCAACACTAACAATTTGAAACCGGAGCATCTAAGAAAATGGCTGAGTTTCTTCATTATTTCCCCGAGGCACTTTCGTTCGTCAATATCATCACTCTGCTGCTGGGTGTTATAGGCGGGCTTTTGCTGGGAGCGACTCCAGGATTGAGTCCGACAATGGCTGTCGCCTTGCTGGTCCCGTTCACCTTCCATATGGAGGCTGCAACGGGACTCGTTTTACTGGGGGCCGTATACACTGCCACCGTTGCAGGAGGGGCCATTTCGGCAATACTGATTAAGATTCCTGGGGCTCCGGCAAATATCGCCACCCTCCTCGACGGGTACCCCATGGCGGAGCAGGGTAAGGCGCAGACTGCACTTTATATATGTTTCATCAGCTCTCTCGTAGGCGGGCTTTTCGGCATGTTCATCATGATTGTTTTTACCCCGCCTCTTGCCAAAATCGCCTTACAGTTCGGTCCCCCCGAGATGTTCTGGATCGCCATCTTCGGTATAACAGTTATGGCGGGCTTGGCATCAGGATCTATCGCCAAGGGGCTGATCGGAGGGATGTTCGGTCTGCTTATAAGCACCATAGGATACAGCCCCGTCCTCGGTGTTCCCCGCTTCGTATTCCATGATGTCCTTACAGGAGGTGTGGCCATTGTTCCGGCTTTGATAGGACTTTTCGCCATCCCCCAGGTTTTCTCGATGTCTGAGAAGCTGGATGTCATTTATTCAAGACCTGATTACCGGCCCGAAAAGAAAATCTTGTGGAAGACCATTAAAGAAAATCTGAAGATGGTCAAGACCCTTGGGATCGGTTCGATTGTGGGGACGATCGTGGGTGTTATACCTGGGGCCGGGGGGCAGGTATCCGGCTTGATCGCTTATGACCAGACCAGGAAGTTTTCGAAGTCTCCTGAAAAGTTCGGTAAGGGGAACCCACACGGGGTGGCCGCAGCCGAATCGGCCAACAATGCCATGGTGGGCCCTTCCCTGATACCGTTGCTTACTCTGAGTGTACCGGGGAGTCCCACGGCTGCTGTATTACTGGGAGGGCTTCTCATACACGGCCTGTTCCCGGGTCCGGATTTGTTCATAACCAATGCGGATGTGACATATACATTCATAGCGAGCTTGGTCCTTGCCCAGATTACCATGTGCATATTCGGGATAATGCTTTCCCGCTATTCTTACATGGTGATGAGTGTTTCGAATCTCTATATGCTCGCGGCGGTAACGGTTCTGGCCGTGTACGGTACTTACAGCGTGCAGAACAGCTTTGATGACGTTATCGTGATGTTTAGCCTGGGGACTCTGATGTATATCGGGAGCAAGTTCGGTTTTTCGGCTGCTCCGGTAGTGCTCGGGATCATTCTCGGCCCCATCGCAGAGAACAATTTCCTGAAGGGTAAAATGATTGCGGATACCGACGTGGGGGTCTGGACCTACTTTTTTACCGGTTACATCAACATCATTATCATCCTTCTCTGTGTAGGTTCCATTGCCTACAGTATATACGGGGAAATGAAGTTGTATCGTCGTAGCGCTGTGGAAATAAAGGGGGAGAAGGCGTGAAAAACAGGGATATCATCATTGGAATAATAGTTTTGGCCGCCAGTGCAGGGCTGTATTTTTCTCCGTCAATCATGGAGGATCCAAGAGCCGCTGCTTTTCCAAGAGTAATCATCTGCATTATGGGTGGGTTGGCTGTAATGCTCATAATGCAAAGTTTCTTGTTGAAGCGTAACTTGGGCGGTGGTGTTGTTCAGAGTTCCGCTGTAACAGGCCTGCAAACCCCCGGGAAGAAGGCGATGTTCGTATGGAGACCGGTTGTCTTCACTTTTGTGGCTATCTTGGTTTATTTTGCTTTATTGGAAAGGCTTGGTTTCTATTTTTCATCTTTTCTGTTTTTCGTCGTGACTGTGTGTGTGCTGGATAGGAAAAATTTGACCCAAAGGAAATGTATCATTAAAATTGGTGGAGCATTTATATTTACCGCAGTTCTTTACATCCTCTTCAAAGTGATACTCGTTGTGCAGACCCCAAGGGGCCTGTTCATGTGATTGCATTGAAAACCTTTGTCCGGAGATATTCAGTGGGCTGCTAACCATTAACAAAAGGCAAGGAGGAGTAACATGATCTGCAGAAAAATTGTTGGGGCTTTGGTTGCCGCAGGAATGGTGTTTTTCGGGGTTGCGGCTGCGGTACAGGCTGAGTGGCCGGAGAGGCCCATCAGCATGGTGGTGGCTTATTCTCCTGGAGGTGCAACCGATTTCCAGGCACGAATTGTTACTATGCTTGCTGGTGATGAGAAATATCTCGGTCAGCCGATAGTAATCATCAACAAACCTGGCGCAGGCGGCCAGGTTGGGTGGAACTGGACTGTTGAGAAAGGATCGAAAGACGGCTACACAATGACAGCCTATAATATCCCGCATTTCATAGCCCAGTCCATCGTTTACGATACCAAATACGATATCAACACATTCGAACCCGTAGCAAACTGGGGGGCCGATCCCGCGGTGTTTATTGTCCCTAAAGACAGCACTTTCAACACACTTGATGATTTGGTCAAATACGCCAAGGAAAATCCCGGCAAGATCACCGTTAGTGGAGCTGGAATGTATGTGGGCCATCACATCGCATTTTTGCAGGCGAGCAATGCATGTGACATAAAGATGACCTACATCCCCGAGGCGGGCGGTGTGCCTGCGATGCAGTCCGTGATTGCAGGGAAGGTGAAAGCGGGTTTCAATAACCTTTCCGACGCTTTCAGGAACCGGGATAGGATTAAGATTCTCGCCATTGCCGATCTGGAGCGCCATGATTTCCTGCCCGACGTCAAAACCTTCAAGGAGATGGGCTACGATGTCGATGACTCAAGTGTCAATTTCCGCGGCGTTGCATTTCCCAAGGGAGTGCCCCAGGAAGTCGTTGACAAAGCCGCCGAGGTTTTTCCGAAAATGTTCGATGCCAAGAAGGTTATCGCCAAAATGAAGGAAAGCGGAAGCCCGGTCAGGACCATGACACGGGATCAGGTGAAAAAGATGTTCCAGGATCGTCACATTTATCTGGAAGAACTCCTCAAGGATTTAAGAAAGAAGTAGCTCACAAGAATCTTTTCATTGATTGGTATCAATAATGGTGGCATCGTAAAAAGTCTGAAAACGACGTATATCGTCACAATTCAAACGATTAAAAAAAGGGGCTTTCGAGCCTCTTTTTTTAGAGTTTCCGGGAAGGATAAGCCGTGGGGAATTGGCATGACCTTAGGTCTTTGCCCTTGACTTTGCCGACGTCATGCGACTAGATTGAATTGATGTAAACTTGCCCTGGTTCATTAAAAAGAGCCAATGCTGGTTAAAGTTTTTTTGCTTGGAATTGGACTAAAAAATGGCGATTGAAAAAACTGGAATCGTTCTGGATTCCTGTTTTATGGATCATAAGACCGGGCTCGGATGCCCCGAATGTCCGGCGCGGCTGCAGCGACTTTTCCCGGTCGTTCTGGAATCGCCCCTCAGCGACCATTTGATTCTGATTCCTTCGACTCCGGCCACGGTCTCCGAAATCCGCAGGGTTCATTCCGCTGGTTATCTTGACAAAGTCAAATCCACCGAAGGCGGTCGGACTATCATGCTGGATGCAGACACATGCGCTTCCGCGGATTCCTACCGAACGGCAATGATCGCCGCGGGGGGTGTTTGCAGGGCCGTGGACGCGGTATGTGCCGGCCTGGTTCACAACGCTTTTGCGCTTGTGCGTCCGCCGGGGCATCACGCGGAGCGAAATGCCTCGAAAGGGTTCTGCCTTTACAACAATATCGCGGTGGCCGCCAAGTATGCCCAGAAAACAAGATCGGTGGGAAGGGTGCTTATCGTGGACTGGGATCTTCACCATGGAAACGGTACCCAGCACTGTTTTGAAGATGATCCCACGGTTCTTTTCTTTTCCACGCATCTTAAATGGATTTTTCCCGGCTCCGGCAGGTTTTCAGAAGAGGGCACAGGTGTAGGGGCGGGCTATAGTGTGAATGTGCCCCTTCACAGGGGATTGGGTGATGCCGAGTATCTTGCCATTTACGAAAAATCACTGGTGCCGATTGCATCTGCTTTCAGGCCATCGATCATCCTTGTTTCCGCGGGTTTTGACATCCACCGCGACGATCCCATGAAGGCCATGAATGTGACGGAAGAGGGTTTCGCAGGACTCACGGAGATCATGCTTCGCGTCGCCGCGGAAAGCTGTGGCGGGAAGCTCGTGATGGTTCTGGAAGGTGGGTACAACCCCTCGGCACTGGAAAATTCGGTAAGAGAGGTTCTCAGGGAATTGACGGGTTTGCGTCGCACAGACACGCACCGGTTGCTGCAGTCAGCCAACACCGCAAGGATCAATGACGTCCTGAGGCAGGTGATTAAGGTCCATGGGCGCAAATGGCCTGATCTCAAGAGGTCAACGCCGTCTCCAGCCAGTGTCGGCGGGAAGCTCAAGTCGGCACTTCTAAATTGCTGGAATTTTATCAGGGGGTGAGAAATGGCGCTTTTCGGCCAGGCAATGCGTGAATTCGCGGAACGTTTCTCGAAATGCGAGGAGTGGGTTGAGCTCAGCAGGGATCTGCGTGAACCTATCGAAAGATGTGAACCCCGGGTGGAGGGTTTGCTGCGATGGGCCGAACGCCGGGACCTGATGACCATTAATGCACTCGAAGGGTTTGTGAAGGAGACCCGGTTTATGGAGGAAGCCCTTTACAAAGGGGACCGGTGCCTGATTTTTGACATCCGGGAAGAGATCGCGGGCTTTGCATGGGTGACGTTTCACAATTTCAAGCTTGCTCCGTGGTATACACTCGAGCTGTCTCCTGACCGGGCCTATCTTGAATATATCTATGTGCGAGAGGAATTTAAGCGCAACAACATCGCATCCCATTTGCTTGAACGGTTGATGCTTTCCCTCAGAGAGGATGGAAAAACGAGCTTGATTTCCGGGATTTTCGGGGACTGGGAGGAGTCCTTCAACCTTCACATGAAAATGGGCTTCAAGATACGGCGTCGGCTTAAACAGTGCAGGATGTGGAATATTTTTCCTCTTCCGCCGACTGACGCTTAGCGTTCATAAGATCTTTGGCCGCTGTGCGGTAAGAAACCGCGCCTACAGACTGCTTTTGTGCGTTCGACTTGCTATTGACACCGGGTGGGTCTTGTGCTAATAAAACCCGGCAATGGAACCGGGCACGAAGCCCGGGTTGTATGTTGTCATATAACAACGACGGAATCAACGCCATGAAGGTGTGTGTGCTCCTGCCGGGAGATGCTTTCATGGCGTTTTTTTATGCCGATATGGACAGTTGAAAGGCGACGGGATTTTTATCAACTGCACAAATCGCAGGAATTAATGGAGGTAAAATGCTGAAAGTATTTAGATATTGTTTAATGTTAATTGCTTTTTTGATGCTTCTTTTTTCATTTTTTAATCCTTCCGCCCAGGCGGAAATCGCTGAATTACGCATCGCTGACAGTAAGGGAGACTGGGGGTACCCCAATCCAT
The DNA here is from genome assembly GCA_046498185.1 of Desulfatiglandaceae bacterium. GTDB lineage: Bacteria > Desulfobacterota > DSM-4660 > Desulfatiglandales > Desulfatiglandaceae > CAYXDR01. The sequence goes on from JAWOBE010000048.1 coordinate 8,743, forward strand.
TCCGGCACTATCCCCGGGGGCCGGGCTATTTGCGAATGAGCTGGGTGTTTGATACTTTGATCTGGAAGGATGAAAACGGCTATATCCCTGCTCTGGCGGAAAAATGGTCCTTTGACCCGGACTCCCTGGCTTTCACGTTCGAATTGAATTCCAAAGCTGTGTGGCATGACGGGAAGGCTCTGACAGCAGAAGATATTGTTTTTACGATCGATTATTTCAAGAAACATCCTTATCGTTGGATTACCGTAGAGAATATAGACCGGGCTGAAGCATCAGGCCGGAATTCCGTAAAGATTTATCTGGCAAAACCATATGCACCTTTTTTATCGGATATTGGAGGGACGATGCCGATTTTGCCGGAGCACATCTGGAAGGCGGTGGATAAACCGGAAACCTACGACGAAGCGGACGCGTTTATCGGGAGCGGCCCATATATGTTCCGAGATTTTAACAGGGCTCAGGGGACCTATCTCTTCGAAGCGTTCGATGATTATTACCAGGGCCGTCCGAAGGCGGACAGGCTGATATATGTAAAAACAGGAAAAGCGCTGGTCTCCCTTATGAGCGGGCAGGTCGATCTGGCTGGAATTCAGCCCGAAATGGCTGTACCGCTCAAGAAGAAGGGTTTGGTGATCATTAAGAACGAAGCCGGCTGGAACAAAAAATTGATGATCAATCACCGCAAGGCTCCATTCAACGATCGTAGATTCAGACAGGCGGTTGCTTTTGCGATCGATCGGAAGGAAATTATTGATAAAGCCCACCGCGGTTTCGGCCGTCCCGCATCCTTTGGTTTGCTGTCGGCAGACCATGAAATGTATAACCCGGACACCCCGGATTACCCTCATGATCCATCAAAGGCGATGGAACTGATAGAGTCCCTGGGATACGAGAAAGACCTGGAGGGGTTTTACGGGAAGGACGGCTCCACGCTTAAAATAGAACTCCTCGTTTCACCTATTACCGTGGCGGGGCAGAATGTCCTTGACCGGGACGGTGAAATCATGGAGCGGCAGCTCGAGGCCGTGGGTATTCAGGTCGACCTTGTTAATATGGAGCAGGCCACCACGGACAGCCTGGTGCGGAACTGGGATTTCGATCTCGTGCTGTCAGGGCACGGAGGTATAGCCGGCGATCCGAGAATTTTGGCGGAGATGATTTCATCCAAATATGGGGCCGGATCGGTCAACAGTACGCGGTACGACGCCAATCAGGAACTGAACATGTTGCTGGAGGCCCAAATGACCGAAATGGATAATACCAGGCGCCGTGAGATCGTTTTCAGGATACAGAAGCTTTACGCGCTCGACCTGCCTGCCGTTTCGTTGTATTATCCGCCGGGCATGGCGGCATACAACCCGGAAAAGCGAATTGAATGGTTTTACACGCGGGGAGGAATCAGCAAGGGAATACCGATTCCGCAGAACAAGATGTCTCTTATCCGGTAATTCGATTTTTTACCTTTTTTATCCGGCCTGGTCGTTTAAGGCCGGAAGACTTTGTACATGCGTATAATTTCTAAACGACATCTGAACGCGGTCCTGGGATATCTCGCGGCTGCCCTTGTGATGATATATCTGAGTTATTGCCTGCCGGGGCTCCTTCCCGGCGATTTTGTCACCGCGATGTACAGCGGCTCGGATGTAACGTTGAGCTCAGGGCAGGAAGCGGAGCTAAGGGCCTTCTACACTGAGAAAAAAAGCTTCGGCGGCTATCTGGTTGACCTGATGTCGCTGGAATGGGGGGATTCGTTCGCCTACCGGGTGCCTGTTTCAAAGCTGTTTCTCGAGGCGTTGCCATGGACATTGCTGTTGATGGGATGTGCGCATGTTTTTTCCATGTTTTTCGGTTTTATAGCCGGCGTGGAAGCGGCCTGGCGACGCGGGAGTTTCACCGAAAAGCTGGGGGTCGGTGTAATGACCGTGCTTCAGGGAGTTCCGGAAATCGGAAGCGGAGTACTTCTGCTTTTGGTATTTGCACTCAATCTCGGCTGGTTTCCGGCCGGCGGCGCTGAAACAGCCTACGCAGATCAGAGTGCTTCTGCAAAGACCCTGGATTTGTTCCTTCATCTGGTGTTGCCGCTCGCGACGTTGATACTCGCATATTTTCCCGGGAATTTCCTGCTTGCACGGGCGAGTATGGTGATGATTTTAAAGCAACGCTTCATACAGACCGCCAGGGCAAAAGGACTTAAGGCGGTACGGATCCGTTACGCCCATGCGGCCAGAAACGCCCTGATTCCTGTGGTTACCAGGTTCGGCCTGAGATTCGCTTTCATGATTACCGGGGCGCTTGTTGTTGAGACCATTTTTTCTTACCCCGGGCTGGGAACGCTGCTTTTTAATGCGATTTCTATGCGGGACCTGCCGCTGATCCAGGCAGTTGTGCTCATTTCTTCGCTGATGGTGCTTGCGGTGAACCTGATGCTTGAACTCTCATATACACGGCTCGATCCGAGGGTCCGCGATGTATCTTGACGTGCGAAGGAAACTTTTACACGACCCCTGGTTTGTGGCTGGAATGTCGTTCCTGTCGCTCGTCACTGCACTGCTTGTCCTGGGGCCGGTGCTTTCGCCCTATGATCCTTACGATATGGGCTTCCTTCCGCTAAGCCCTCCTTCCGCGGAACACTGGCTGGGCGTCAACGACGGGGGTATGGATATCCTGTCCGAGCTGTTTTCCGGCCTTAAAAACACCGTTTTTTTCGGCTTGACCGCTGCGGCGGCGGGATTGACGATGGGGGGACTCGTGGGGCTTTTTTCGGCTGCGGCGGGCGGAGCCTTGGATCGAATTTTGATGCGGACGGCCGATATCTTTCTCGGTATTCCTCCGGTTATGGTCCTGATACTCATCGCTGCTTTATTCAGGCCCTCCCCGGCCGTGCTGGCATTCACCCTCGCTTCTTTTGGGTGGGCGCGAACCGCGAAGGTTATAAGAGCCCAGGCAAGGGTTGTCAACGGAACGTTGCATGTAAAGGCGGCCCGTCGCATGGGAGGGAGCTGGCTGTATGTGATAAACAGGCACCTTATGCCGGAGATTTTCCCTCTTTACTTGATCGGCTTTGCCGCCCAGCTGCGCGTTGCTGTTTTTATGGAGGCATCCCTTTCATTTCTGGGGCTTTTCGATCCGTCCAGAAAATCGCTGGGTATCATGATAAATTACGCTTTGAGGTATTATTATATGGATATCTGGATCAATTGGCTGTTGCCGCCGGTTGTTTGCCTGACCCTGTTGATTATGGCGTCGACTTTTCTGGCCGTGAGCCTCGAAAAGGTGTTTGATCCGCGTTTGAAAGAAGCCGTATGACCATGAATATAAGGGAACTGACTGTGAGTTACACCGACGGGGATCATTCCCTGCTTGCACTGGACGGAGTGGATCTTACGCTTTCACCCGGACGGGTCACTGCACTTGTCGGTGAATCCGGTTCCGGTAAGACGACGCTTGGGAAAGCTTTAATCGGACTCCTCCCCGAAAATGCACGGGTGCGAGGACGTGTCCGCCTGGATGACACCGATATTCTCAAACTTTCCGAGAAAGAAATGAATAGGTACCGGTGGCAGAGGGTCTCAATGGTTTTCCAGGACGGACAGGCAGGATTGAATCCGGTCATGCGGGTTTCAGACCAAATTGCGGAACCGTTGATCCAGCGTTTGGGTCTCGGGAGGGAAGCGGCCGGTCTTGCCGCTCAAAAAAGACTCGAAGAGGTGGGGCTCGCTGCAGGTCTGGGAAACCGCTACCCTCATGAACTGAGCGGCGGCCAGGCTCAGAGAGTGCTGCTGGCCATGGCCCTTGTTCTGGATCCGGAATACTTGATCCTGGACGAACCCACCGCTGCACTCGATGCTACAACGAAAAACTTTGTATCCGCGCTGATCAGGGCTTTGAAAGCAGCAGGCAGGAGTTTACTGCTGATAACACACGATCTTGAGCTCGTTTCCGGTGTTGCGGATGATGTTGCCGTGCTTTACCTGGGGCAGATCATGGAGACGATGCCGGCCGGCGATCTATTGACAGAACCGATGCACCCTTATTCATCGGCCCTGGTGCGTTCATTCCCCGGCATCGATGCTGTTAGGGAATTGGGCGGCATCCGGGGGGATGCGTTTTATCGTTTTATTCATGTCCATTCCCACAGGGACGGTACGGTTCACGAGCACAGCCATGTGAAAGCGCCCGGCACGGTTCACGAAGGGGGGCATGCACCGCCCGAGGGCTGCCTGTTCGAGCCAAGGTGCACCCAGGCGGTTCCCGAGTGCCGCCTGGGTGAAGTAGGATTAACCACCGCAGGTTCTCATTCGGTTCGATGCCTCCGCGGAGGTATTGTGGCCATGCTCAGGATGGAAGGAGTATGCAAATCCTACGGCACGGTTAAGGCGCTTAAAGCGACGGACCTGACGCTCAAAGCCGGGGAGATCTTGTGTGTTGTGGGCGAGACGGGTTCCGGAAAAACGACACTCGCGATGATCGCCGCAGCCGCCATTACATCGGACCGGGGAAAGCGCCTATTTGAAGGAAGGGATATGGATTTATGGAGCAAGCAGGATTACCAGAGCCTCGCACGCAGGATTGGAATCATTTACCAGAATCCCGTTGACGCGGTGAGTCATCGATTTTCTGTTTTTGACATCGTAGCGGAACCTCTCCGTATTCAAAAGGGAACCCTCGGCTCTGCGGAGATCCGCGACAGGGTTTATTCGGCGTTGAACGACGTCCGGCTTTCAAATGCCCCCGAGTTTTTGAAGCGCTATCCACACGAGCTCAACATGGGGGCGATTCAGAGATTGTGCATCGCGCGGGCTCTGATCCACGATCCGGTGATGTTGATCGCAGACGAACCAACCAGTTCCCTGGACCCCAGTGTGCAAGCCAAGGTTTTGAAGCTGTTGCTCGGGCTTCAGATCGAAAAAGGTTTGACCATGCTTTTCGTTACCCATGACATAGGTATTGCACGTAAAGTCGCGGACCGCATATCGGTTATGCTTGCAGGCCGTGTCGTGGAAGCAGCACCTGCCGCGAGTATTTTGAACCACCCATTACATCCATATACTGATATGCTGGTGGAAAGCGCCAAAGGAACCGCGGAACCTTCTCTCTGCACGGAGTCCGGAAAAAAACAGGACGAGGGTCTTTGCCCGTTTATTCATCGCTGCAGCTATGCCACCGAGCGTTGTCGGGAGATGTATCCCGATCCGGTTGCTCTTGACGGCGGGCATCACCTGGTTTGGTGCTGGAACCCGCGGGGTTGATGACGCAAAGTGGAGCGGCAGGTGTGAAGCACGATATCGCAGATTGAAGTCTATCAAGAGTTTCGGCTGGAGTGAAAAAATATTTTTTCGCAAAAAAAGACTAGACATACAATTCGGGTTTTGATAGTGTTGCATGGGGTTTTGTCGCAGGGGTTTTTTGGCAAAGACAAATAGGGAGGAGGAGCCCATGCAACGGTTGGAAGAAGATACCGGATCAATCCTGCAAAGCGGTCGAGAGATCACAGGAGAAGAAATCGATGAGATT
>JAWOBE010000067.1:0-34943 GCA_046498185.1 Desulfatiglandaceae bacterium
AAACTCCAAAAAAACATCCTTGCCGCCGAGCTGTGTAAATAGCGGAGGCGTTAGATTATGATACGCCGGTGCAAAGAATCTGAATTCGACATGATTCTTGAAATAATAAATGATGCGGCACAGGCCTATAAAGGGATCATACCGGAAGACCGCTGGCATGACCCTTACATGAGCGCTGAAGAGCTGGCCGGGGAAATCGAGGATGGTGTTGTTTTCTGGGGCCTGGAAAATGAAGGCAGGCTTATAGGAGTCATGGGAATCCAGGACCGGGAAGAGGTCACCCTCATCCGGCATTCCTACATTCGACCGGAGGCTCAGAAAACCGGCATCGGGACGCAACTGCTCAGGCATCTTCAAGCCATGACGGAAAAACCGGTTCTGATCGGTACCTGGGCGGCGGCTCACTGGGCGATTTCTTTTTACCGTAAAAACGGGTACACGCTGTTGCCGAAAGAGGAAAAAACCCGACTTCTCGATAAATACTGGTCCATCCCGGAAAGACAAGTGGAAACATCGGTTGTCCTGGCGGATCAGAAATGGTTCAAAACGTGAAGACGGATTTTCCCTTGACCTCCGAAAACTTTTTATCCGGTGAGAAAACTCAATGATAATATCCGATGCAATACGAGAACTGCTGAGCGACGCAGGAATCGGCGTCAACGGCACCAATCCGTGGGATATTCAGATCAAGGATGAACGGTGGTACGGCAGGGTCTGGCGTGACAACAGCCTCGGGCTGGGGGAATCCTACATGGATGGCTGGTGGGACTGCCAAAGAACAGATGAAATGATCTGCCGCCTTTTGCGTTCAGGCATCGAAGAAAAAATCAAGGGAAACCTCCGTTACCTGATCCGGTTTCTCCCTGCGGTCCTCTTCAATCTTCAATCGACTGCCCGCGCCCGCATGATCAGCGATCGACATTACGATCTCGGAAACAACCTGTTCCTCTCGTTTCTGGACCCTTACAACCAGTACAGCTGCGGTTATTTCAAAGAAACCCTGGACCTTGACCGGGCACAGCAGAACAAACTTGCTCTGATATGTGCAAAATTGAATCTCCAAGCATCCGACAACGTACTCGACATCGGCTGCGGGTGGGGCGGGTTTGCCAAATACGCCGCCGAACACTACGGATGCACGGTCACCGCCGTCAATATTTCGCAGGAACAGCTCCGCTATGCCCGAAAATTTTGTAACGGGCTCCCGGTACACTTTATGGACTGCGATTACCGAAGCATCAAGGGTCGGTTCGATAAAATCGTTTCTGTGGGAATGTTCGAGCATGTGGGCCGAAAGAATTATCGTGAGTTCATGAAAGTGGTCCATCGCTGTCTGAAAAACGGTGGTGCCTTTCTGCTGCATACCATCGGGGGCAATATATCCAAGGTCGGCTGCGATGCCTGGGTCACCAGATATATTTTCCCGAACGGCATGCTGCCCAGCATTGCTCAAATCGGCAAAGCAGCCGAAGGTCTTTTCGTGATCGAAGACTGGCACAACCTCGGGCCTCACTACGACAAGACCCTGATGGCCTGGCACGACCGTTTTCAAAAAGCCTGGCCGGAATTGAAGGAAATCTATGACACTCGATTCAAACGCATGTGGGAATACTACCTACTGTCCAGCGCCGGCGCCTTCCGTGCAAGAAACATCCAGGTGTGGCAAATAGTCATGACCAAGTCAGGCGGCGGGACGCAGCAACCGCAATGCCGGGTCTGATCCGGCTATCGCTTGCCCCGCATCATTTCAATAAATCCCCTCCCTGCAACCCAGCGCAATCGTCTTGCCCAGTTCTTCGCATTTCGCCAGTACATCAGGGTTGACTTCTCCTATTGCAACTATCGGTTCATGGATCTTTTTGAACTGAAACCCGATACATATCCGCTCGATATGATTCAGGGCGTTCGAGCCGTCATTGCCTGCACTAATGAAAACCGCGTATGGCTTTCTGAATATTTCGGTTTTCCCACGTGCCTGCTCATAGGTCCTGTCGAAAAAATCCTTAATCATTCCTGACATATACCCGAAATATTCCGGGGAACCGATCACCAGCCCGTCGCACTCCAGCAAGTGGCGGAGATCCGCGTCGGCTGCTTTTTTCAAAACAGCCTCCATCCCGTTGATGGATTCCACACCTCTTGCCACCTTCTCAGCCATCCTACGGGTATTTCCCGTTTGAGAATGATAAACAACCAAGATTTTGTGCAAATTACAATCCTTTATTCTTTATATTGGAATCATAGATTTCCTGGATTTCAGAATATTTGTCAAGAGTTCACCGGTGTAGTCAACCTCTATCCCAAGTTTTTCAAGCCCCTCTGTTATTCCGAGTTGATCGGCACAAGCCTTACAGGCAATGAAATGGATCCCTTTTTCTTGGGCTTCGTTGATTTTTTTCTGTATCTCTTCATTCTTCAACACCAAGAAACCGAGAAGAACCACTTTGAGCCTGAACATCAAGGCCATGGCAGCCTTCTTACCCTCGAATTGCCGCCATATTGCGATTATTCCGGATTGCGGTCAGGTATGACCCCAGCACCGCCTGGGTAGTGGCATATAGACCCAGAAGCGCTGCGAGTGCGCTTATGGAAACACCGTCTAAAAACATCGTTTGACTTCCAGCCCCCTGGTGGGTGCTGCACATCGATGAGAGAAGTCCGACGTGATCGGAAGCAGGGTTGAAGAGTTCGTCTACTGCGCTTTTCCACTCTCTTGAGTCCATGTTCCTCTCCTCTACTAACCGGCTCCCACCCAGAAACCGGTCCTATCCGAAATACCGGTTCGTCCAAGGCTTCTCGCCGACTTGTCCGGCGTCCCAGAGTGACTTAGACCCTTGAATTCTGGGTGGGGCCCGTGATAAAGGCAATAGCGCCACCGTCTTTCCAATCAAGATGACCTATGCCATCCGGTTCTTTTCAGTGTAGAAACAGGGAATGAAATCGACCGCATCAGTTTTCGGCTGGCCCAATACGACACTGATTCTTTTAGCCACGAAAGCGCCGAATTTTCCTAAAGCAAAGAGCACGAGTAAGGAAGAAGGAAGAAGGATCAACCAGTAAACAATCCTGTAGACCAATACTTGTTCCATTTTTATTCCCCTTTCTTTCAAAAATATGAAGATGCATCGTTGCCTTTCCATCACTGACAACCGATTCTCCTTCACTGCGTATCCAGTAAAGGACCTGCATGACGGTGGAACGCGGATTGGGACAATGTTCAAAATTCAGTACAGGTTTGCATTGGATTTAATTTTTGCTGGCATCATCTCCTTCCCAATTGCTGAAATTTTTTATCAACTTTTTTCTGGAAAAATACCCCTGTCAGGGGTACAAAACAGTTACATATTTGGTTACACTTTGGAAAAAATGTCTTCTCAAAATATTCCGAATGACATTTCACCACCTCGCGGAGAAGCACCTGGGAACTACCCCAAGCAAACAAGAGGGAGGGGAAATGGCTCAAAATCTCAACACCTCTTTTTTGCCTCGAATTGGGAAAAAATATCGTGATCTGATTCAGAAAGAGGCCTTCGATGCTTATGAGGAACTCCTTGCCGGAGAAGGTCTTCCGTGGTATTTCGAATTCAGAATCTCGCGGCTGATCTCCCACCTGGCGCCCCTTACGAAGGTCCCCGGCCGCAGGAGACCAAATCCTCGGATGCAGCTGCTGTTACAGGCGATTGAGAACTCGGCCGACTTACAATTGCTTGATTCCCTTTACAGGGTTTTCTTTGACAGGAAGGATTTCGAGGCCGCCGCCGGCGCGGCCGGCCTTGCCTTGAACCGGATCTGGGATGCAGGCAAAAGTTTCGATCCCGCTTCCTTATGGTGGGAACGGATGATTCGGCTCATCGAAGAAGCCCCGCTTACGAAACTCTCCCGCGCCTTTCTCTACGTCTGGAAGGCCGCTCTCACAACTGTCTGGCACGGCCAGGTCCAAGCATCCATAGCAGCCTCCGAGGGGGGTCTTGCCGAGGCCCGATCAGCCGGCTCCCGGCCCCTGGAGCTCTATCATATGGCTGGGATCGCGCTCAGCGCCTATCACGCCACGGACATATCGAAAATGGAGTTTTATCTCCTGGAGGCGCAGCCCCTGAGCGAATTGGAGGACATGCCCCTCGTGTGCACCATCCTCTATCGTATGGCCCTGACACTGCACCTGATATGCAACGGCAGGTATGCTGAATGCCTGAGGATACTGAACAGCATTGAATCAGACCCGATCTTCCCTCTTCTTCCACTGGCGCTTTGGCTTTTCACCCATTCGCAGTATTTGCTGACGTACACGAAAATGGGAGATGGAGAGGCGGTCTCGAAAGCGGTTCGAGCGATCCAGCAGAAGACGGTTTCGGAAGACAATCATTTCTACCACGCACACATGCATTCCTATCTTGGATACTCGTGCCTTTCGGACGATCCGGCACGGGCTCTTCTTCACGCCCGGGAAGCATTCAGAAGGGGAAATCTCTGCCATTCCGACTGGGCGCACTCAAATCCCTGGTTGCTCATCCCCCAGGCTCTTTCCGAGACAGGTCAACTGGCGGAGGCCGAAGAAGACCTGACCTCTTCCCTCGAGCGGTTCAAAGAGCGGGAACATGCCATGTACCTGATCATGGGGCTGTACGAGATGGCGAACATCAAGTTGAAACAGGGAAATCTCCGGGACGCGAAAGCCTTCTATTCACAGATTTCCAAAGTTTGCCCCCACGCACCGGTTCCTCTCAGCCATCTCTCCCTTTTCAGACCCGCGGCCTTCTTTAAACAACTGGACCGGACACTTCAGCCGTCTTCCAAAAAATCCACCACGTGGGCGACACGAGAATCGGCGAGAGTCCGAATTGATACGTTTGGGGGACTCAAACTGGAAATCGACGGGCGGATCATCGGTGGGCAGCTTTCGAAAGGAAAAAAGAGCACCCTGCTGCTGAAAGCGATTCTCGCCCACGGAGGCACCGACATTTCCGCGGAACTTCTCGAAGACGTGCTCTGGCCCGATGCCGATGGCGATGCAGCGGCCGTGGATTTGAAAGTCACACTGTTCAGGCTCCGGCAAATCGGCCTTGAATCAAGAGGGATCCGGGCGCCTTGGATCGAAATGAAAAACAGGCGACTATCTCTCATTCCGTCTGAATGTTTCGTGGATTCTCTCCAGTTCGAGCGGCTGGCAATTTCCGCTCTCAACACTTCGGAACCAGCGGAGACCATGGAAACCACGTTTGATCTCTATGCAGACGACTTTCTGCCCTACGATGTGAATGAACCCTGGATCGCCTCCCGTCGCGATCACCTGCGGGGGCTGTTCATAAGAGCCGTAAAGGGGTTTTATGATAAAGTTTCCAAGATTGGAGAATTTGACAGGGCACTTCCCTATCTTGAACGTGCCTTGGAAAAGGCTCCTGTCGATGAGGGACTCTCCGTCAGACTCGTATCGGGCTTTCTCGCAACCGACCGGCGCGCCCGGGCGATCGAAGCGTTTTCGAGAGCACGGGAAACGTTACAAAAGGAACTGGGCGTCGGACCTGGAGCGCGACTCCAGGCCCTGGCCGACAGCACAGGCATTGGCCCTCGTCCTGGGTAGTTGGCGCGCTTTGCGTCCCACCGAAAATAATGAAGCTTGACGCGAACAGGTCCCGTCCAAGATAATGTCATCTAAGCAAAATCATAGCATGATAAAAGTCAATCATTGAAAAGTGGGCATCATGCCTCCCGTCGTATTTGGGAAAATGCTGCAGCTACAGTCATATACGAATAAACCAGGAAAGATTGATCGCTCATCTTCAGTATGGAGAACGAAATGACAATCAGCAATCTGAAAGAGCTGCGAACCCGGCTGGAGCACGAAACCCGCAACCTCGGTGTACGGGTATTTGGGGTGGCCGATCTTACCCAAGCCAGGTCTTTTATTGAAAATCAAGGGGGAGAATTTCTGACCCGTTACCCGCGGGCCGTCTCCATGGGGGTAAGCCTCGTCGATGGGATCGTGGATCAACTGCCGCACCACAAGGAGATTCCCGTGGCCCGAACTTATGACTACCTCTATGATACTGTCAATGCATCCCTGAACCGTATTGCGCTGAGAGCGAGCGTCATGCTCAATGAGAGCGGCTACCAAAGCCTGCTCATCCCCGCCTCCCAAACCCTGGACAGCGAAAACGGATTCGGTTTGTTTTCTCACAAATTGGCAGCCCGCCTGGCCGGTCTGGGCTGGGTCGGCCCCAGCTGTCTTCTGATTACACCGGAATTCGGTCCGAGGATCCGGTGGGTAACCGTGCTGACGGATGCGCCTCTTGAAACAGGCACGCCGGTTGAAAACCGTTGCGGAGACTGCAGGGAGTGCGTTGATGCGTGCCCGGTAAACGCCTTTACCGGGCGGGTCTTTTCCCCTGAAGAGCCCAGGGAAGCCAGGTTTGACGTCAGGCGCTGCATGGATTACAGGGCGAACCTGCAAAAAAATGTGACCGGGGTCAGGGTGTGCGGAATGTGCGTTTATATCTGCCCCTACGGCAGAAAAGAGGATGGTTGGACAGACGCTTCCTAGTCGGAAGGTCGTCCCATGCATTGAGCACAAAATAGTGAGAGGTATTATTTTTGATGGCCTCGTAAGAAGTACCATCCCCGCCTTATCGGGGTCGGGATCGGGGTCGAAAAGGTCGCCGGTCAATTTCCGATACCAACGCCGACAGCGACCCCGACCCGAGGGACAGGGTTGTTTTGACGTTTTACGAAGATATCATTATTATTCGTTTACAATCCTGTAACCAGCATTCTCCCAGGCCGTAATTCCTCCGGCCAGGCTGTGAACGTGGGTGAAACCGTCCTGCTTCAACCGGCTCGCCACAATATTTGCCCTGTAACCACTGCCGCAGACCAAAATCACTTCATCGTTTTTTGGCATATCCAGATTGTTTTCAAGAATTTGGGTCATCGGGATATGTTTTGACTTCGAAATAAAACCTTGAATCCTTTCTTCCGGAGTCCTTATATCCACCACGACGCCGGAATCTTCCGTTTCAAGTTGTTCATTCAGATCTTGCACTGAAATCGGTGATAGACTTTCAATAGGAATTCCATGAGAAATCCAGGCCGACATACCACCGGAAAGATACCCCAAAATATTATCATAACCGATTCGATGCAGTTCCGTGGTCATTTTGTCATACTTATCTCGATCATCAACCACGAGTAGAATCTCCTCGGATGGATCGATAACCATGCCGATCCAGTTGGCCATCTGTTTTTCAAATCCTATGTTTATGGCGCCGGGAATATGAAATCCACCGAAGGCGGCTGTGTCCCTGGTGTCAATCACCGTTGCCCCCTGACGGCGGATTTTGTCGAATTGCTCCGGGTTGAGTGTCTGCTCCAGCGGGCAGCGTTCAAGAAGAGGCGCACCTTGAATATTCGTGTTGATGATATGGCTGAAACTTTTCGGCCGAACAGGAAACTCTGCGGCGATATTATCGTGGAACTCTTTAAAACTCTGCATCTTCAGTATAGGCTGTGTTTCGCGCTCGTATCCCAGTGTGCTGCTGGCCTTGGCGCTCAGCCCCTTCCCACACAAAGAGCCTTGACCATGGGCTGGGAATACCTCCAAATAATCCGGCAGGCGCCGCATCTTTTCATAAAGCGAATCGTAGAGGTTTTTGATCTGCTTCTCCAATATCTCTTCTCCGGCCAGATCGGGCCTGCCGATGGAGCCGACGAACAGGATGTCCCCGGTAAGGATCATCCAGGGAAAATTCCCCCGCGTTTTATCCGTTACCAGGATAGAGATGGAATTCGGAGTATGCCCCGGGGTATAAAGGATATCGAGTTTAACCACACCAAATTCAATAATATCACCTTCTTTAAGTTTTTTATGTTCGAACGTGACTGGAGCATATTCACTGAAATAAATTTCTGCTCCTGTACGGGACCTTAATTCCTGATTTCCGCTGACATGGTCAGCATGCACATGGGTTTCAATGATATGGGTAATCCTCATTCCTTCATCCCGGGATATATCCATGTAGTCTTGAACATCGCGTTTGGGATCCACAACCACTGCCTGCCTGGCACCCGGGCAACCGATAACATAAGAATTGCAGCCCAATCCATCCACGGTTATTTGCTTAAAGTACATGTCCAACCTCCGAAATCTGGAATTTTGTTTGAGAATTTACCGTTTACTATCTTATACGGGATTTTCTATCTGGTGCCCATCCGGAAATGCCGGGTGGGCACGGATTAGATTGCCGCTAAAAACCACTCTGGTTGGCGAAACAGCATGTCTCATCAATTTAATATATGAGTGCATACACCTGCCTGCGTTTTCAGCCTCTCCGCCAGCTCGACAACCCTTTGATGGTGGGTAAAGACCAGCACCTGAGTGCTGACGGCAATTTCTGAGAGGACCTCCAGGCAGACGCTTGTTCGATTGTCGTCAAAGCCGATGAGGATGTCGTCCACGACAAAAGGCATCGGTTCGCCTTCCTGCATGTGTTGTTCCAGCGTCGCGAGGCGTAGCGCCAGGTAGAGCTGATCGCGGGTTCCATCGCTCATCTGATCAACCGTAATCTCCATCTCATTCGGGCGAACACCCAGCAGAATGGGCATTCCACTTTCATTTAATTCATCCCGCAGGCTCGCAAATGAACCGAGTGTGAGCTTGGCGAAAAGATCGCCAGCCCGCGCAAGGACCGGGGCCTGGTTTTTTTGGCGATATGCTTCTATGCGCTGTTCTAAAATAAGGGCCGCAATCTGCAGACGCAGGTACTGCTCGATGCCCGAAATAATTTCTGCCAGTTGCTGTTCTGCCTCCTCCGAAGCTTCGGCGGCGGTATCGCTGCCATCTTTGGCGGATATTTCATTTTGAACCACCTGCCTCTGGTCACGCAGTTTATCCCTGTTAGCCTGCAATGCCTCCAGCTCCGTGGAAACACGCTCCAGTTCCTGGTCAATGGCGTCTGCATCCAGTTCACTCGCCTCCGACTCAAGTTCTTGAATGCTCAAACCGTCTCCGTTTCGTGTGAGCTCTCGTTCAACGGTTTCGAGCCGCTGTTTCAAATCGCGCATAGTCCGAGAACGCTCCCATGCCGCTTCAAGTTCGTCGTCCGTTTTTACGCAGGCCTGATCGCGCAAACAGGCAATCTGCTCATGGGCCGCCTGGATCGCCAGCTCGGCATCTATAATTTCCGCCCTTGTTTCCTTCTCCTGAGCCTCTAACTTTAAGAGGCTTGCACGCGCCTCCCGTGCCTCGGTTAATTCGCGGCTCAACTGTGCGGCGATTGTAACGGCCTCTTGACCCTTCATTTCAAAACCGATGCTGTCTGCAAAAGCCGAAACCTTCTCCTTGAATTGCTCTGATACTTGGTCAATCCCGTATATCCGCCTGCGCGAATCTTCGGATTTGTCGAATTTATCAAAAAACGCCAGCAACTGCTCAAAGACCTCCATGGCCCGCTCCGGATGCGCATCGGCTTCCAATCCCAAACCGGTGATGGCCTGCGACCATTCCTCAGACCAGCCGACTCGGTCTTTTTCGATAGCTGCAAGATCTTCGCGGGCCCTTTTTATACGAAGGAGCAGTTGACTCAGTGAGTGCTCCAACTGCCGCTTTTTTTCACGCGCCCCATCCTCCTGCTCGATTCTCTGTTCGCACAGGCTTATCATGGCCTCCAGGCTCATTTCGCCTGGATCGATGTTTTCGTCGAATTTCGATATTTGAGAGGCAATGGCTTCTCTCAGGGATTTGCAGTGCGCCGAGAGATTCCCGGCCTCTGCTGAAACGAGCCGGGTCGACCGTACATTCAACACCAACTGTTCCACCTTCAGGAGCCATTGCTTCATCTCCCTGGGTGTTCCGGGTTCTATCTCAAGGTTATCCCAAACCTCTTTCCATTCCTTGTCGAGAACAATTCGACGGGCTTCCAACTTTCCGGTTTCATCAATGACGGCTTCAAGCCGCGATTTAAGTGCTTCTTTCCTTACTTCGAAATCCGCCCGTTTTACCACCTGATCTGAGGCCAGCCTGAGTTGATCCGATATATGATCCGCTTCCCCCACCTTTTTCTCATAGAAAACAGGCAAGCTTATATCTTTTGCATAAAGCGCAATTTCCTCTTCTGCATCAATTTGCTCGATATATCTGTGCTTTATTAGGTCCCAGCCATTGTTACGAACCGTTCGCGCCTCTTCAAGTTCAGCCGTTGTCGGCGCGTCGCTGATCAAAAGAAGCGCATTTAAGTCCTGCTCCACCCGCGTAAATTCCTCCAAAAGTTCTTTTTTTGTCCGATCGAGGTCTTTGGCTTTATCGGAGAGTTCATCAAACTTTTTTTCGAATGCGTCCAGCGTTTCCGGCAGCGGCATGGCGGTATTCAAAAGTTCATCGACATTTCCATGGAACCTTCCGAGCCTTGAAAACTCGCTTTTGCAGGCTCCATTTTCTTCAGAAGCACGTTTTTGAGCATCGGCCAGTCTCTTCTCCACATCTCCGGCTTTTCGGGCGGCTGCAACCGCCGCTTTCAATTCACCCGGATCCACGCTTAAGTCGGCTTGTCCACCCAGTTCTTTCTTTATAGCCGCCTTTTCCTCTTCGAAATCCCCCAGCGCATTTTCCGTGTTTTCCTGCTTTTGTTTCAAAAGGCTGTATCGCCTGGCAAGGTCAACTATCCACTTTTTATTATTGGTAAGCGGCCGCAGCCTGTCGGCATCATCAATGGTGAGGTCCGGGCGCACCGCCTTCAACAGCTGTTCAGCTTCACTTCGCAGAAGCCGCCGTTTCGCATCCTGCCGGGGACGATCCTGTATCGCCTTTTCAACGCCTCCTATTTCTTTATATAGCGCCAGAATCACCTCTTCATTGTCCAATAATTCAGGCCGGATTTTAAGTTGCTCAGATTCTTCCTTTAACCGGGCCAGCCTGGATTCAGCCTTGGCTTTGATTTCCCTGAACGTTTGAAGGTTGCTGTGTGCAAATTTGAATTTCTCCCCGAAATCTTCCGGCAGCAACAACACCTCACCGAAGACTTCAATACGTTCCATTATGGCCCGCCGCTCCGCCAACGCACCTTTTACACGATTGAACCGATCCAACCGGCTCTTTTCCTTGCTTTTGATCCTGATTTCATTTTCAACCTGTTCAATCGCGTTTACAGTTTCCGACAGTTCCTTTTTCAATCTCTTCCATTCTGCAACTGGAAGGCTGGTCTCCTTTATCCGCCTTTTTGCGTCCTTGAAACCTGCTATCGCCCGGTTCACTACTTTCGTAGAGGCTCTCGGTTTAAAAAGCACCTCCGCCCCGTCTTTCAGTTCGGATAATATCTCGCGGAGGCTGGCCGTCCCTGTGGCCGCACTGAAGAGCGCCTGGCCGAGATCGCCGGACTGGTTCAGCAGTTCCCGTCCACCCTCCACCAGTCTGGGATGATCGATACCATACAACTTTTTAAACAGGCTCTCGTCGATGCCCCCTGGTAAAAACGGCGCCAAAACCGAATCATCCAGGGTCTCACCGGTCGTCGGATCAAGCAGCGTGCCTTTTTTCCCCTTCCTGCGAATGCATTCCAATACCTTGCCGTTGGAAAGCCTGAGCTTTCCGCCTATTCGCAACTGTGCGTTAGCGTGGATAAAGTTGTCCTCGGTACGGACCGGTATGCCGAACAACCAGCCGATGAGGGCTCTCAGTGAAGTGCTTTTGCCCGCTTCATTGTCCCCGTAGATTAAATGTAAACCTGAGGCCCCCTCAGACAGGTCCAGGACTGTATCAGTGAACGGGCCATACGCCAGCAAATCAAGTCTATCTATTCTCATTTGGCATCCCCGACGGTAAGCAACCTTCCAAGAAGCAGTTGTTTGGCTTCATCGACCAGGCGCTCAATGGTTTGAGATTCATCAAGGTTCAGCGAAGAATCATTCCAAAAAGCTTCGATTGGAATTCTCTGCTTTATTTCGGATAATACATCCTCAAGACCAGCGATTCCGTCCGGATTGCCAGGTGTGGCCAATATATCCTCCAACAATTTTCCGAAGGCGCCGCCATCAGCCAACATGGCTTTCAGGTCCAATTTACTGACCGTTCCGATTTGTATTTTTTCTATCCACAGGTCATCTCCAACTGTCTCTGCTCCAAGTGCTTTGATTCTCTGCTCGAATCGTACCGGATATGCATACAGCTCATTTGAAATAGAGGTGGCGCCCTGGAAACGAATGCGCATGGCAATGGGCCGTCCGTCGGCCGACGCCCTTTCATCGGAAATGGATATTCTCGCAAGATCAAGCACCTCCGTCATATCAGAGACATCGGTCAGGTCTACAATGCAGTTGACCCAACGCAGGACATCCAGTGGGCACTTTTCAATTTCTTTGACACAGCCGTCCTCAACAGTTACAAGCACACACCCCTTGGCGCCGGTTTCCCGAATATGACGCCCCTGGATGCAACCGGGGAAAATTATATACGGGTCTTCGGACACGACTTCCTGTTTATGGACATGCCCCAGTGCCCAGTATTGATAACCTTTTGAACGCAGATCCTCCGGTGTGCATGGGGCATAACGTGCATGGCCTTCGCGGCCGTCGAGGCTTGTGTGCAAAAGGCCGATATTGAACAGGCCCTTTTCAGCAGGACCAAATTCCGCTGCGAGGTTTGTATCGACGTGCTGTGTGCCGAAACTACGCCCGTGAATAGCGACTCCACAAGCATCCAATTTTACAGTTTCCATCTTGCTGGATGAAAACATTTTCATGTTACCGGGAGTATCAAGAGCCTTGGTCATACGATTGGCCGCATCATGATTTCCTGCTACTGCATAAACCGGGATACCGTGCTTGGCAAGTCTGCCCATTTGACGGCTTAAAAATATACCGGTGCTGTAATCTTTCCAGTCGCCGTCGTAGAGATCGCCTGCAAGCAGAACAAAGGCGACCTGTTCTTCAACGGCTGAATCGACGAGATTTTCGAAGGCTTTGCGGCAGGCATTGCGAAGAGATTCAACAGGTGCAGACTCGTATCTGGATAAACCGCGCAGTGGGCTGTCCAAATGTACATCCGCTGCATGAATAAATTTAAACATTGTCAACTCCTGAGGTCCGGGTTTTATATACTGATGTTCTCCTAAAAGTCTCCAAGTCCTCATTCCGGATTTTTACGAAGCCTCCTTATTTTATTACCATAATGTCAAGGTAAAAAATACCAGCCAGGCTCTTGAGGTTGATACACCAGGATTGAGAATTTGCATGCACGTGCGTTAAGGTTGATTTTTTCCAATAAAAATTGCAAATTAAAAAAATGAAGAAACTTCTTGGACATGAAGCGCTCGTATTTCTCTGCTCGATGATGACGGGAATTGTGATACTGCCGGTATTCACGATGGTGGTGCTGGCGCTTTTCGGTCTAATGCCGCGCAACGCCTCACTTGCTGAGTGCTATGATGCGCTGAGAGAAATGCTGGAACCCAACGTATGGCTTTTCTGGGCGGCGATTCTGTCTCCTTACGCTATCGTCCAGGCGATAAGGACCGTTATGTGGAAACGGCGCGGCGGGCAGTGGTATTCAGAAAAAGAACACCACGCATACACCCCCTCACCCGCGCAGAACGCTTACTGCGAATTCTCGTTTATGACATGGAAGGATGGAATGGACGACTTGCACCGTTCAGGCTCCGATATGGAGAAACCGAATGATTAATGTGCTGATCGCGATCGTCTGCCTGGTGGCAGCTTTCTTTGTGGTGGTGTCGATCAAATCCTCCCCCAAAAACCCCACCGGATTCGCCCGGATGATAGCCAAACAGCAACGCCTGGCATTAAACACTATAAAAAAGGCCGACCCGGCCCTTTCCCGTGAGCAGCGCTATCTGAAAGCTATGAACACCAGGACATCCCCCCAAGAGGACGAGCTTCGGCAAATAATAAACCAAGCCAAGAAAGAGTCTAAAAAACCGGATAAAGCCTTAAAGTTTAACGATCTGGTCTATCAACTCTCGGTCCTCGAATACACAAAAAGGGTGCCCCTTGAAAAAAGGCGGACAGACCTCTACCCGGAAATGGAAAAAGCAGTCAAGGCGGTAATATCGGACGAAATCTGAAAACCCGTCGATTAAATGCTTTATTTTACACCGTGTTTGAATTCTGGACTCCGCCGTTTTTATTCAAAACACCGGCACGACAGACTCGATCGCTTCTCGAGATAGGGCGCCTTGGCGCAGAATCCGGCAAGGTGATCCGGTTACATCCACAACCGTGGAACCGGCTTCAGCAGTGCACGAGCCGCCGTTTATCACCAGGCTCAAGCCGGAGGGAAAGACCTTGAGCACCTGTGAGACGCTCGTACATGGGGGGGAACCGGACCGATTCGCGCTGGTGCTCGTCACTGCTCCTCCAAATGCCCGGCATATTGCAGTGGCAATGAAATTGCTGGACAACCGCACCCCGATCTTGCCGGTGCCTCCGGTGAGAAGCGGCGATACGGTTCCCCTCGCCCTGCAAACGATTGTAAGCTCGCCGGGCCAGAATGTCGATATAAGCCGGCGGGCGGATTCGGGAACGCTTTCGGCGTACCTGGAAATAGCCTCGGTGGAAGGAATAATGATCAGGACGGGTCGTCCCTCCTCCCTGCCCTTGAGTTGGAATAAATACGACACCGCACGCTCGTTGGAGACATCGACACCCAGCCCGTAAACAGTCTCCGTCGGATAGGCTACAACACCGCCCCTCCTGAGAATTCTCACGGCAGATCCGAGGCAGCTCTCCAGGTCTTCCCGGGATGCCACCCTGACAACCGGCACAAACATAGCCCGCCCTTTCCGGGAAAAATCACCTCTCCCCACAATCTCTCCCAATCAGACCTGGTCGGCGTTTTTAGCTGCTTTTTCGGTGAGTTTACGTCTGTATTCTTTAACGTTCCCGGCTATTTCCGGATATTTTAAAGCCAGTATTTCAGCCGCAAGTATACCCGCATTCTTCGCACCGCCGCTTCCGACCGAAACCGTGGCTACCGGTATACCGGGCGGCATCTGCACTGTTGACAACAGCGCGTCCAAGCCTTGAAAAGCGGAAGAATCTATCGGCACGCCAATGACCGGCAGCGTGGTATGCGCCGCTATCACACCTGCCAGATGCGCGGCCCATCCCGCCCCGGCTATCAATACTTCTATCCCCCTCTCTTCGGCCGATATTGCATATTCCCGGGTCAGCTCAGGGGTGCGGTGGGCGGAGAGGATTTTAACTTCATGGCCTATCTTCAATTCGTGCAAAACTTCAGGGCAACCCTTCATAACGTCTTTATCCGATGCGCTGCCCATAACCACTCCAACTAAAATCTTATCGTCGGTCACGGTCAAACCTCCTTCACATTTGTATACGTTCATACAGCAATCATGGTCAGGTCATCTTCCTGAAAGCCGTACCAGCCTTTACTTGCTTCTATAAGAGCGAATTCCATCCGCGAGTGATAGGTCGGGATTCCAATCCCGACAGTGACAACAACGAAACGCTCGCGCAGAACAAAAACATCCATCGGACCAGGCGCGGTAATGAAACCGCGCCTACAAGGTGCATTGTTCGGACAAATCGCGGTTGAAAACCGCTCCCAAAAATTTTTTTAACGACTGCGAACGCATTATTTTACGGACTTAGCCCGGCCGATCAACGGGTATACAGCCATTCCGGCGAGCCAGGCCGTATCTTCCGCGGAAAGCACCTGCGCCACGCTTTCATCAAACAGGATGTTTCCATCAGGAGGAAACTCATCGTCCCCCTCCCATAATATAAATACAACCGGGACGTATGGAAAAGCATCAAATACCACCGACACATCTCCGTGATCGAACGGCGAAGCCCCGTAAGCCGAGACGGCCAAATCACGAAGAAGTTCCGGCCTGGAACCAAAGGTGCCGACCAGCGGATTTTTGGCCCTCCGGATAAAAGCATCCATATAAAACCGGCCGTCAGGAATTTCCTGGTAGGAAATCCATTTTCCCGTCAAAGCGTTTCCATGCGCTCCAGCCAGATAATGAAGTATCAAAACCTGCTCCTGGGGTGTTAGTTCCTTTCCGCTTTGACGATCGGTGAAAACCAGACCAGGCCAGGTGGCGGTGCAAATTCGACCTAGGAAACCGATATCTAAACGGATTACGCCGGAGGATTCTTTTACAATTTCCGCTCCTCCTGCTTCCGCCACTTCACCGGCCTCGCGTTTACTCAAATCGTCCCTGGTCAGATCTGCTGCAGTATAATAATCATCCACTCTCGGCATCAAGTCCCTCCTTCGTCATATTGAATACATCTCCGGTTGATAACCGGGTCGGTTTACGAATAGATCTTCAATGCGTATAATATTTTTTATAGGAAGTCCGCAAGCTCCATTTTTCAGTTCGGACGTATCGACAGCAATGGAGGCTGGTCATGGCAAAAAAGAAAAAGCGCAAAAAGCACCCGGATCAGCGTCCGGAAGCCGACATTTCCACAGGCGCGTTCAATCCGGCTTTCAAGGATGCGATTACCGTACCAGAAAAAAACATGGACACAACCCATGTGCAGCGCCCGGCATCGCGTGACTCAAAAAAAAACGGGAATGAATCTGAAAGCATTTTTCTTGATGCAATGGCTGATGTCACCCCGTTAGCAGGCGGAAAAAACATGGTCACAAAGTCACCGGACCCCTCGATCCGTCCGCCGTATCCTGTCCGTGACGAGGAGATGGAAGCGATCGCTCACCTGAGCGACCTTGTCGCCGGGAACGCGGAGATGGACATAACATTCAGCGATGAATATATGGAAGGCTTCATCCACGGGCTCGACCCCAAGCTTATACAGGCCTTGAAAAAAGGAAATTTCCCGTTTCAGGACTACATTGATCTTCATGGCTTGACGAAGCAGGAAGCGTCGATTCGAATCACAGACTTTCTCGTCCGGAGTAGGGCTCTTGGAAATCGCTGCGTATTGGTTGTACACGGAAGGGGTCTCAACTCGGAAAACAATGTAAGTGTGATCAAGGAGAGCCTCCCCGCTTGGCTGAAAAAGAGTCCGTTGAAACACATGGTACTGGCCTTTTGCACAGCCCGACCTTATGACGGCGGCACCGGAGCAATCTACGTCTTGCTTAGAAAACCACGGAAGAGGTAATATCACCAATCGCAATCCGATGTAAGGATCGTTAAAAGTGCAAATTTTGACGACTTGGGTCAAGGCAAAATTTTATTTCGGCACTCCGGGAAGGGCTTTCACCAACGAGTGAATTGATTTTCCAGCTATCGGCTGTTAGGATATATTTTTGGAATATTTGATTCAGATGATGGCCGGATCCTTTATCGAAAGGAATTGATCATATGAAACTGGGTATATTCGGCGCCCCTGCATCCGGCAAGTCAACTATAATGGCTGCGCTCACCGGGGCCAGGGGAGAAAATGAGGAGAATCGTCATCCCCACGGCGATACCGAGATAGTGATGGTAACGGTTCCGGACGATAGAATCGACTTTCTGAGCGATCTTTACCATCCCAAAAAAACAACATACGCCAAAATCGAGTATATGCTTCCTGTGTCAACCCCTGCAGGGCCTGCGCCCAAATCCGACAGCGGAATCTGGAACCACCTCCGGACCTGTGATGCACTGGTGCATGTTTTGCGTAACTTCACCGGGATGGGAGGCATTCCGCCGACCCCGGAAAAAGATTTGAACGACCTTGAAGACGAAATGATCGTAGCTGACATGGCTGTGATCGAAAAAAGACTTGAGCGCTTTCAGCTGGACCGAAAAAGGGGCAAAAAGCCCGAACCAGGCGAAGAGGAGCTGCTTGAAGCCTGCTCCAGGCTCCTCGAAAAAGGAATACCGCTCAGGACGGATCCGGAGCTCGCCGGGAATCCTTTGCTGAGGGGGTTCACTTTCCTCTCCGCCAAGCCGATGCTGGTAATTGTAAACAACGACGACGAAGATGAAAATGCGCCTGACTGGGAAAAGCCGCTTCCGGAGGTTGAAACCATGGTTGTCCGGGGAAGGTTGGAAAAGGACATCGCCGCGATGACACCCGAAGAGGCCGCCGAATTTATAGAAGCCTATCACATTCAGGAATCCGCCCTGGACCGCGTGATTGCCAGTTCTTTCAGACTGCTCAAGCGTATATGTTTTTTTACGGTGGGCCCCGATGAGGTGAAAGCATGGCCGATCAGGGCAGGTACCAAGGCTCTCGAAGCCGCCGGGGCGGTGCATACGGATATAATGAAGGGCTTTATACGGGCCGAGGTTGTTTCCCACGAAGACCTTAAGGACCAGGGAAACTTCCAGGAAGCAAAAAAATCCGGCCGCGTGCGCCTCGAGGGCAAGGAATATCCCGTGAACGACGGTGATATCATCACGTTCCGCTTCAATATTTAATGAGTTCGTTGGAAGGATAATACGATGGGAAAAATCAATGTTGGAATCGTAGGAGCCGGCGGATACGGCGGTTGCGGGGCCATCGAAATTCTTTGCAGGCATCCTCATGTTACAATCAGTGCGCTGATGGCGGTTCACGATATAGGGAAACCGGTAAGCAGCCTATACCCTCATCTGACCGGTTTCTGCGACCTACCGGTTCTTTCGACCGAAGATCCCTCGATACCGGAAAACTTCGACGTTGTTTTCTTCGCCACTCCGGACGGAGTCGGCCAGCAACAGGCGAGCCGATGGCTCGACAACGGCGCTAAAATCATCGACTACAGCGGTGATTTTAGATTCGACAGCACGGAAATTTACCGCGGCTACGCAGAAAGAATCGGCAGGAATCCGGAACATGCAGCACCTCAACTGCTCTCCCGCACCGTCTATGGGTTAACCGAACTCCATCGCGAACAACTGGCTGGCGCTGATCTTGTCGGAAACCCGGGCTGTTTTGCGGTAAGCTGCATCCTTGGACTTGCACCGGCGGCCGCCGAAAACCTTGTCGAACCAGGTACAATAGTATGCGATGCAAAAAGCGGGGTCTCCGGGGCAGGAAAAAGTCCGAAACCCACCTTTCATTATCCGGCCCGCTATGAATGCATGAACGCTTACAAAATCGCAGGCCATCAACATGTCTATGAAATAGAACGGGAGCTGTCACGTGTTGCAGGCAAAGAAATAACGGTCACTTTCACCCCCCATGTGGTGCCGCTCAGCCGCGGGATTCTTTCCACCATTTATGCACAGGTCAAACAAGGAATCGACATCAAAGACCTTGTCGATGCATATCGTTCGTTTTATGAAGGGGAGACTTTCGTCCGTATTTTCGGGCCCGGGACGACACTTATGAGCACCGATGTAAGGGGCAGCAACTTCTGCAACATCTCTGTAAATTACGACGGCAGGACCGGCAAGATGATAGTGGTCAGCCTTATAGACAACCTGATGAAAGGCCAAGCCGGCAGTGCGGTGCAAAACATGAATGTACTTTTCGGCTTCGATGAAGCGGAAGGGCTTAAAAATCCAGGGCTTTTCCCATAAAAACTTTTGACCGGGCTATTTATTTCACACAGACTTTTCGTACTTGGAGCAGATCCGTCATTCCCAGGCATATTTTCCTGATACCGTCCTGGAGCAATGTGGTCATACCGTCTTCCATCGCTTGACTCCTCAACTCCTCAATCCTGGCCCTGGCCTGAATCGCGGTTTTCATCTCGTCGGTTCCCAGTAACAGCTCATGTATGCCGGTACGGCCGCGATAGCCGGTGTTGCCGCATCTGGGACATCCTTTGGGTCTATGGAGCGTGAAGTCGTTGTTGTAGGTGAATCCAAGGGAATCAAAATCACTGCCATAACTTCTCGCCAGCATGTCGTATTCTCGCGGGGAAGGATGATAGGGCTCCTTGCAGTCTTTACACAATGTCCGGACCAGGCGCTGAGCCAGGACCCCAAGAAGTGCATCGGCGAAATTGAACGGGTCCATCCCCATATCGAGCAGCCGTGTGATTGTCTCCGGGGCACTGTTTGTATGAAGTGTAGTCAAAACCAGGTGCCCCGTAAGGGAAGCTTCGATTCCGGTTGTCAAAGTCTCTTGGTCCCGCATCTCCCCGACCATGATCACATCCGGATCCGCCCGGAGAAACGAACGCATCGCAGTTGCGAAATCAAACCCGATCTTGGGCTGGACCTGTACCTGTCGCAATCCTTCCTGGGTTATTTCCACCGGATCCTCGGCGGTCCATATCTTTGTCTCCGGCTTGTTGATAAAACTCAAAGCGGCGTGCAAAGTCGTGGTTTTTCCGCTTCCGGTGGGTCCCACGACCAATACGATCCCGTAAGGCTTGGATATCATATCGATAAAAGTGCTGTAGTTTCGATCGGTCATCCCCATCTTCTCGAGAGGGATCGGCTCGCCGGCTGACAGGATACGCATCACCACGTCCTCGTTCCCTCCCGCAGTAGGAATCGTTGCAACGCGGAGTTCTATATCCAGGGGTGCGAATTTTCGGAACTTTATCTTTCCATCCTGGGGGACCCGACGCTCAGCGATATCAAGGTCCGCCATTATCTTCAGCCGAGATACCAGCGCCCGCTTGTAAACATAAGGAACCGACTGGTAGACTTGGCAGGCGCCGTCGATACGAAACCTGATCAAAGCATCAGCCTTGCCTTGACGTGGCTCGATGTGAATGTCACTCGCATTGCGGTTGTAGGCATCGATAATCATTTGTTTCACGAGCTGAACAATCGCGCTGTCGTCTTCGTTCATGGATTCGATTTCTTCGTCAACTTCCCCTCCCTGAGCCTCGAGCTTACCGAGAATATCTTCGATGCTTCCCGAGCCCGAAAGCATTTCGGATTTTTTTGCATCGAAAAAAAGGTCGATCATAGAAAAGATATCTGCCCGCAAAGAAACACAATATTCAAACTCTTTACCGGCCATAGTTCGTCTTATCTCATCACGAGCCGGGAGATAGCCGGGGTTTTCCATGGCGACCACAACGCGATCCCCTTCCTGCTCCACAGGCACGAACACATTGCTTTTGAGGTAACCGGGCCTCAGGTTTTTCAACACCTGCCCAGGCAGCACCATTTTCTCATCGTAGGCAATGAAGCGGGTGTTGAAAAATGCCGACAGCGATTTGCCGATGTCTTCCTTGGAGACTCTGAAATCACTCATAAGCAGGGATTCAGGGGTCTTTTTCATTGTACGCGCCCTGCTTATTGCTTCCTCAAGGTCTTTCGCGGATATTATCCCGTTTGAAACCAGGTAATCGAACTTGGTTCCCTTCCGCCGTTTCAAAGCCTTTTGATTTCTAAAAAAGGCTGCGCCAAGAACCCTGGCGATATCCTGCGCCGCTGATTCCTCAAGGATATTGAAACCGCCCTCTCCTTTTTTGTTGATTACCTGCAACACGCCGAGAAGATATTTATTGCAGGTTACAGGCGCTGCCAATACTTCTCTGGTTCGGAATCCAATCCGCTCGTCCCAGCTTGAATCAAATTTCATCGCCGGGTTGATGCGGCTGAGTGCCACTGTGTCATGGACATCGGCAATATTGAGTACCTTGCCGGTGGTTGCACAGAAACCGGCTATGCTTTCCGGGTTGATCGGGACACGGATCTCTCCGATATCTTCTCCTGTTTTAAACCTGGATACGATCTGTTTTCTTATCCCGTCAGCCACATACACGGTTATCCGCTCCGCATTGAAAATGCTCAGAATTTCCTCTTGGAGATGAAAGAGTATATGATTGGTATCCACAGCAGCATGAATTTTGTTCGTGATATTATTAAGGCGTTTCTGATATTCAAGCTGTTCCTCGAGAGAACTTCCGGGGATGCATACGTCTTGAGCCTGGGGAAAAAAATTATTCATGACGAAAACCTTTCGCGAGATGTCGTGCATTTCGACACCTCATCGGTAAAAAATTATCATAACAGCATTAAAACTGTAATATTATATAATTTGTGATAATTTGCAACATGATTATTTTACTTGGCATTAGATGGCGTGCCGGGTAATAAAAACACTCCGCCTACAAGGCGACAAAATAGTAGGGAATCCTGTGCCATGGAATTCCATGGCACGGGAAACAGATAACCAATAAACGACAACCCATACCATCCC
This sequence comes from Desulfatiglandaceae bacterium, assembly GCA_046498185.1. Lineage (GTDB taxonomy): Bacteria > Desulfobacterota > DSM-4660 > Desulfatiglandales > Desulfatiglandaceae > CAYXDR01. Next base: position 22,027 of record JAWOBE010000067.1, read on the forward strand.
GCGCGTAGCTGGCATTCTGAAGGTGGGCTTGAGAAATTGCAGATTTTATTTACAATCAGGCACTCGCAATTTAACATATGGCTGCTTGTTACTTTTTTGAAACGGAGATATTTATTATGTTTGATAGTCACGCACATCTCGATATGAGCGAATTCGATGCGGACCGGGAATCAATGATCGAACGCGCAAAGACCGCCGGAGTGGACAAAATTCTCACCGTGGGGATCGACACGGAAAGCTCCATTGCCGCGCGTTCACTCGCCAAGCAATACGCCGGGCTTTATGCCGCAGCCGGTTGTCACCCTCATAACAGCAGCGATTTCACTACCGCAGAGGCCGACACCCTGGCAGAGATTGCAGCCTCAGGGCAAGTTGTCGCGTGGGGCGAAATTGGTCTGGATTTTTACAGAAACAACAGCCCGCGGGGGGCCCAACAAAAAGCCTTTAATATTCAGCTCGAACGGGCACGGGAACTCGGATTGCCCGTCATAATCCACAACCGCGAAGCCCATGAAGAAGTCCTCAATGCCGTTAAATTTATGGGCAAAAAGGATCGCGCAGGGGTCATACACTGTTTTTCCGGGAATTTAGCCCTGGCCCACGAATTCATCGCACTAGGCTATTATATCTCGATACCCGGCACAGTCACCTTTTCCAAGGCTGATTCGATCCGTGAAGTAGCCACCGGGTTATCTATCGAAAATATGCTCGTGGAAACAGATGCACCGTTTCTGGCACCCGTGCCGAAACGCGGCCGCCGTAACGAACCGGCCTTTGTCTCCTACACGGTGAAAACAATCGCGCGTATGAAAAACATGGAGCCGGAAGAAATTTCACTCATCACATCCAGAAACGCCTGCGAGCTTTTCGGGATTCCAGCCATTTAACTCGTGCCCATTCGGAAATGATGGATTGAAACTAATTAAAATAACAAGAAAATGGATGTGATTATGAACAAAAAGATCTCAGCCAAAAGGCCGCTCATATTGGCATCCGCATCCCCGAGAAGGATCGAACTGCTTCGCCGGACCATGCTTCCATTCCAAAGCTTGCCCAGCAGATACGATGAAAACGGACATGCCTCCGACCCCGCAGAACTGGCGGTTGAACTGGCGGCAGGCAAAGCGGCCGAAGTAAGCGCCAGGCTGGGTGGGCACTGGATACTGGCAGCTGACACGCTGGTGGCGGCCGGGGGTGAAATACTGGGCAAGCCGGAGGGAGAACAGGATGCTGAACGAATGCTGAGGCTTCTAAGTGGAAAAGAGCACCTGGTCGCCACAGGTTTTGTGCTCCTCGACCCTTTCGGCTGCACCGCCCACCGGGAGGCGCCCATGACCAGGGTAACCGTTAAAAGTCTCTCGGAAATGGAAATCGCATCCTATGTAGCCACTGGGGAACCCTTCGGGAAGGCCGGCGCTTATGCGGTCCAGGGAATAGGAACTTTTATGGTCGAGAAAATATCCGGGTCATATACAAATGTCGTGGGTCTTCCGCTTTTCCATGTTCTGAAGGCGCTGGTGGAGACCTCCGCCATCGACCGATTCCCGCTTCAGCCAACCTGACAGCTCTCAGCCTTAACGTAGAGACCTACTGCTTCATATGCCTCTGCCTAACCACCTCGGCCAGCAGAACCCCGGCCGCCACCGAAACATTGAGGCTTTCCACTGCTCCGGATCCAGGAATCGAAACCAGCCCGTCGCAGCTTTTTCTCACCGCGTCCCCCAGGCCTTTATGTTCATTCCCCAGAACCACTGTCACAGGCACACGCCAATCGAAATCATAAACAGACAGCGTAGATTCACCGGCGGCCCCCATTATCCAGAATCCGGCCTTCTTCAAAAGCGACAAGGCTCTGTTCAAGTTGACGACCCGGCTCACAGCCACCGAAGAATGAGCTCCGCTTGAGCGTTTGAGCACCGAGGGAGTAACACGGGCCGACCGATCCTTGGGAATAACCACCGCCTCCACGCCGAAAAAAGCCGCTGTTCTTATTATAGCCCCGAAATTACCTTCATCCGTGATATGATCCAGCGCCAGAACCAACCTGGATTCAAAGCGTCCGGCGGGCTGCTCGATTACGTCTTCAAGCGGTGTATAAATGAATTCCCCAACAGACAAAGCAACACCCTGGTGAGCCACGCCGGGAGCCAGCCGTTCCAAATCGATAGCCCTGACCTCGACCACCGGGATTTTCCGCCGCCTTGCGAGCGAAAGGACCTCCTCGATCCGACCCGAGCGCTTTCCAGGGACTATCCACAGGGATTCCGCCCTTGAAAACCCCTTCAAAAGTGCTTCCCGAACTGCATGATAGCCGGGGATAATATCATGCCGGCCTTTATCCATCAGCACCCGTCCCACCTCGTGCTCCAACGATGTCAGCGGACCCACCGAATATGCCTATCCGGAACCGCTCCTCAATCGGCCGGAGAGCCCGGGCGGTGCGGCATCGGAATGCATTGATTATAGCTTCCGCGCTGTTTATCGCTTCCGCCAAATCTTCATTGACGACAAGGTAATCGTAGCGAATGCATTTATAAATGATGCTGCGGGCTTCAGCCATTCGGCTTCGAACAACTTTCGGAGCGTCGGTGCCCCGTTCGACCAGCCGCCGCTCCAGTTCTTCAAATGAGGGTGGCAAAATGAAGATCAGTACGCTTTCGGGAAACACTGTCTTGATATTAAACGCGCCCTCGGTATCGACATCCAGCAAAACATCAAGGCCCGAGGCAGTCCACGACCGGAGCTTGGCCGCAGATGTGCCGTAATAGCAACCGTAAACCAAGGCCCACTCCACCATCTCGCCTCGTGAAATCATATCCTTGAATTCGGCCTCATCGACGAAAAAATAATCCACCCCGTCCTTTTCGTCTCCTCTTGGAGGTCTCGTTGTATAAGAAACCGAATACGACGTTGAGCTTATACGCCCTCTCAAGGCCTTTATTATTGTCGATTTTCCGGTTCCCGAAGGTGCGGAAAACACAAAAAGCTGTCCGTTCATTATCACTCGATTATATCTTCCCTGGTCAGCGCACAGGTCGGCCCGAATCTCTGGGCAAGGGTCTCGGTTTGAACAGCAGAAAGAATCACGTGATTGCTGTCGGTGATAATAATCGACCGTGTTCGGCGGCCCTGGGTCGCATCGATCAATCTTTTCTCCTCGCGGGCCTCGTCCCTGAGTCTTCTTATCGGCGCGGCGTTCGGTGAAATGATCGCAATAACCCTCAGGGAAACCACCGAATTGCCGAACCCTACATTGACCAGTTTTGCACTCATACCTTTCTCCATTCCTATTCTATGTTTTGAACCTGCTCCCTGATTTTTTCCAGCTCCGCCTTCATTTCCACCACCAGCGACGAGACGAGGCTATCGGAAGACTTGGAACCAATCGTGTTCACTTCGCGGTTCATTTCCTGCAGCAGGAAATCGAGCCGCCTACCGACGGCTTCTTCACTTTCCAGGAAAGTGTTGAACTGCGCAAGGTGACTCCGTACTCTCACCACTTCCTCTGTGACATCCATCCGGTCCGCGAAATAGGCGATTTCCTGGGCCAGCCTCCATTCATCAACCGGTATATCCCCGATAAGCCGGGAGACATTTTCCTTGAGTCTGTCGGCTGCCGAATCTACTACCTCCGGTGCCCGCGATTCGACCTGAGAAACGTGTTTTCCGATGGCTTCGAGCCGCATCTCGATATCGGACCGAATAGCATCGCCCTCTGCGGATCTCATATCGTCAAATGAATCGAGCGCCTTGGTCATCGCGGCGATGACCGGAATCTTCAAATCTTCCAGATCAAATTGCAATGGCTTAACAGTCAAAACATCCTTCATCTGACAAAGCGTTTCGGCACGCAGTGTTCCATCCAGCCCATACCGTTTTGCAAGCTCTGAAACAATTCTTACATAGGAATCAGCCAGTGAATCATTCAGGGCAAACTCGGTTGGACTCTCCTGCGACCCCGAATCCAATTGAACGCCGATCTCCAAGCGACCCCGGCTTACCCTCGCACCCACAAGAGCTTTCAATTCAGGCTCGATGCCTTGTATCAACTTGGGCAATTTGAGGATTATATCACGATATCGATTGTTCACAGATCTGATTTCAACACAAAGCATTAAATCATTCCATCTATGTTCAGCCCTGCCATACGCAGTCATGCTTTTAACCAAATTATAAAACTCCTTTCAGTATTCCTCGGAATCTTCCTGGGTGCTTCGGCCCTCATCCACGACGCGCGATGCACGCAACTGAGTCATGTACAGTGCGCGCAGTTCATTAAAATGCGCTATCATTTCCGGTGCAGCGTAATCCGGATATGTCCAGTTCAATGGTTTGAAACTGCCGCGTGAAAACACAAGCGTAAGATCTGCATAAACGCCATTCCCCAGATAAATTCGATGGATATAATTTTTCCCCGTTGCCAGCACCAACCGTTCGGCGCAGAGATATCCCGGGTCGATATTGATGCTACGGCTGCCGGAAGCTGTGTAATCCGCCTCGATTTCATGTGACGCAAGCTTAATGTCTACAAGGGATTCCGGAGAAATCAGCCGCTCGAAGGCAACGAACCTTCGATGCAGGGGCCAGCCCATTTCTTTTTCATAGTACCTGGTCCGATCGAACATAAGAGGAGGGCTCCGCCAGTCCACAGTCCCAAGCCTCACGGCAAGGATTTCTTCCACCTCCCTTAAAACCTCGGGGTCGGCGGCGAAGGCTCCGATAAAAAGCTTCACAGGCTCAGGTTGTGTCAAATCACTCAATTTCACCCCCGTCAATGCGTTTCTTCAGGCACGATCAAATGCCTCCGTTCACCGCCAGCTTAAGCTCCTCGGCGCTCACCACGGATGTGCCCAGCTGCCCAACAACGATGCCGGCCGCGAAATTTGAAAGAACCGCCGCAGAATACAGGTCCAGGCCGGATCCGAGAGCCACGCTGAAAGTGCCTATAACGGTGTCGCCCGCCCCGGTCACATCGAAAACCTGTTTCGCAACGGTAGGTATATGAGAAGGATCTTTATCTTTCTCAAAGAGAGTCATCCCGTTTTTTCCCTGCGTAATGAGTACCGAGCGGCAGCCCAGTATTTGAAGCATTTTTTCGCCGGCCGATTGAAGCGTTTCTTCGTCAATGATCTCGAAACCACAAAACGATCCTGCTTCGTGGTGGTTTGGGGTTATCACGTCAACATCTCGGTAATATTGGAAATTGCCGGTTTTAGGATCCACTGCTATCTTTACCCGATCAGCACTCTTTTCTGCATTGAGCGCCAGCAGGTGTTCCATGACCGGCGCGGATACCATACCCTTGCCGTAATCGCTTACCACCACAAGATCTACGGAGTGTAGCCTATCTGAAAGGTAATTTTTGATTTTTTCAATGGTTCCCGGCTTAGGAACCTCCCGGCGTTCACAATCGAAACGCACCACCTGCTGACCCTGGGCCACCACCCTCGTTTTGACGCTGGTAGGCCTGCCGGCTTCCACAAAAACACCATCGGTGTTCACGGACATATTGGAAAGTTTTGCAATTATTTCGCTTCCCGGCTGATCGTCACCCACAACGCCGCAAAGCAGCGAGGCAGCCCCCAGCGTTGTTATATTGTTCACAACATTGGCGGCCCCCCCGCACATCGTACTTTCCTTGCACACGTCTACAACCGGAACCGGAGCCTCGGGAGATATCCGCGAAACATCCCCCCAAAGGTACCTGTCAAGTATGATATCACCGACAACCATTACCTTGGCGGAAGAAAATTTATCTATATATTCTTCGAGTTCTTTTCCGCGATATTTGCGGTCAAAATTCCAAATCATTCAAAAAACCCACATTTTTTAAAAGGTTCATCATTGATGGCATCGTAAAAGGTCTAGGCCGCTTTTTATACCACCAATAGTGTTTTCTTGTCCACATCCAACCGATCAACACCAATACCGATACCGACGTCGATAACGAGAAAATCGCGGTTGGAAAATGCTCCCGCAGGGGCGTAAAAGGAAAAAGAGCGACGGAATATAAAAAGCACCCCTCTCTTAAACAAAAAATTTGGACAAAACACAATTCTTTGCTATATTGGCGGCCGTGCGTTGCATGCCGCTCGCATAAAATACGGAGGGCAATTCGACATGACTTCAGAGAGCCCACTCAAAAACAAGGTTATTCTGGTAGTCGACGATGAACCCGATATCCTTGAAACCGTGGAAGAAGAACTGGACATGTGCCTGGTTCACAAAGCCACGGACTATGACACGGCGCTGCAATATCTGCTAAGCTACACCTACGATGCAGTGGTCCTGGACATCATGGGGGTGAACGGGTTCGAACTTTTGAAAACCGCTGTTTCAAAAGGCTTCCCGGCCGTGATGCTGACAGCCCACTCCCTCTCACCCGAATCTCTAAAAAAATCGATCAAGTTGGGGGCGCTGTCATTCCTGCCGAAAGAAAAGATTCCCGAACTTCGCTCCTTTCTCGAAGACGTCGTCAGCGGGAGCGGAAAATCGGTCTGGAAAAAGCTTTTCGACCGGCTGGGAGGGTATTTCAACAGGCGGTTCGGGCCGGACTGGAAAGAAAAAGACAAATTTTTCAAGGAATTTGAGGAGGAACTGGAAAACCTGTTCTATGAGCATTCTTGAAAAAGTGTTCCAGCCACGTCAGGAAGCAGAAGGTTTATAGCCTTCTTCGACCGGGTCTCCTCTAAGATTACGAATCACGGGCTTGGGATGTTTTTTCTCGTGTTCTTCAAGCGCCTTTTCCAGGCCTTTTTTAACATCGTCGTCGAGAGAAACCCAACCCCGCCTTCCACGGCATTTGGGAAATGTTGAACATGCGAGCCACGGTCCTTTGGCCCCTCTTCTCAAAACCAACGGCGATCCGCATTTCGGGCAGGGAAGATCCGTCTTCAGGGGCGGAATCTTCGGCGAAGAGACACTGCCTTTTGAATCCAGGTTTACGATTCCATTGCATTCCGGATACCCGGAGCAGCTCAAGAAAGGACCGAAGCGTCCTCTCCGCAAAACCATAGGCTTTCCGCATTTCGGACAGGCTATGTCTGTCATTTCAGGTTCCATCGGATCACCGTTTCTGTCTATTGGGGCGGCATAAGTGCAATCCGGGTAAGCTGCACAGCTCAAGAACCTTCCGTTCTTCCCGAAACGGTAAACAGTGCGGCCTCCACATCTCGGGCATTTATGTGGAGCAGGCACCGTTTCCGCCTTAGCGTGGCCGATATCATCATAAGCCGATTGAAGGCGACTGTTGAAAGGATTGTAGAAATCCCGCACCATTTTTACCCAGTCGAGATTCTTTTCCTCGATATCATCGAGCCTCTGCTCCATCTCCCTGGTGTAGCCAACCTCCATAATTTCAGGGAAAGCTTCAATCAACTTATCAGTCACAACTTTACCCAGATCTGTCGAATGAAACTTGCTCTTGATTTTTTCTACATACTTCCGATGCTGAATAACCTGTATGATTTGTGCGTAGGTGCTGGGACGCCCAATTCCCTCGGATTCCAATTTCCGGATCAGCGAAGCTTCGGTGTATTTCGGCGGAGGCTGGGTGAAATGTTGCGAGGGGTCCAGATGCAGCGCGGCCACGTCCTCTCCTTCGGTCAGCTTCGGCAGCACCGCTTCATCAGAACCCGTCGGGACTCCGGTGACCTTGTAGAACCCATCAAACACGAGCACACGCCCTGTTGCGCGAAATACGATTTCACCGGTCTTGCTTTCCGCGGCGACCTGTACGACGGTCGAGTCCCATAAAGCGTCTGCCATCTGGCAGGCGACGAAACGTTCCCATATCAACCGATAAAGATTGCAGTGGCGGGGGCTCAAAAAAGGTTTGATCCGCTCCGGAGTCAGGCTGACGTCGGTCGGCCGGATCGCCTCGTGGGCCTCTTGGGCCGATTTGTTCGATGAACTGAAAATATTCGCCCGCGAAGGCAGATACTTGTCCCCGAAATTGGAATTTATAAAATCTCTGGCCATTCCGACGGCTTCTCTTGACAGGTTTGTAGAATCAGTCCGCATATAGGTTATCAAACCGATTGAGCCTGAATCCCCGAGCGTCACGCCTTCATAGAGATCCTGAGCCAGCCGCATGGTGGTGTGAGCCGTTAAACCGAGCTGATTTGCCGCGGACTGCTGCATGGTGCTGGTTATGAACGGTGGATAAGGGCGGCTTTTGGTTCGTTTGGTATGAACGGATTTTACCCGCCAGGGAATTTCTCCCGCTACACGGCCCTTCAATCGAACCACCGCCGAAGAACCTTTCTTTCCTTCGACGTGTTCCTCGGAAATTCTTTCTTCGAGATTGAACCCTGCAAGGCGCGCGGCAGCTAACGCTGCTTCCTCGTCTCCGGCACGAAATTTCTTACCACCGATTTCGGTCAAATCAGCGGCAAAACAGCCTTTACCAGAAAGCCATTCATTTTTTTCCCGTACCGAGCGCTCTCCGTTTTTTCGCTTCCCGGATTTTTCCGGGGACTCCGCCAACCACTCCCGGAAATGTGCCCCGAGAATCCCGGCCCCATCGATATCCGACGTGAAAAAACCTGTAATCGTCCAGTACTCCTCGGGGAGAAAAGCTTCTATCTCCCTGTCTCTTTCCACAATCAGCCGCACTGCGACTGACTGTACCCTACCCGCACTCAACCCGCCGGCTACTTTTTTCCACAAAAGCGGAGAGGCATTATAACCGACGATACGATCCAGCACCCTTCTAGCCTGCTGAGCGTTCACTTTATTCATATCGATAGTGCGAGGGTTCTTGAAAGCTTTTGCAATCTCATTCTTCGTTATGGCATTAAAAACCACGCGCTTGGTTTCTTCGGGGAGGAGCTTGAGTGCTTCGGCCAAATGCCATGCAATAGCCTCACCCTCGCGGTCGAGGTCCGTCGCGAGCCACACCGAGGAAGAGGCTGAAGCCGCCTTTGCCAGCCTGGTCACCGTGGCACCTTTTCCACGGATCACCTGATAAACCGGCTTAAAATCATTTTCCACCTCTACGCCGGGTACGGAATTTTTAACTCCTTTAGGGTTTTTATCCGGCAAATCACGCACATGACCCATGGAAGCCATCACAACGTAGTCTCTTCCCAGGTATTTATTGATGGTACGCGCCTTTGCAGGCGACTCCACGATGACCAGTTGCGTTCCTTGAGCTTCTTTCCCGGCCGTTGAGGATGTCTTTTTTCTTATTGAGGTGTTATTTTTAGCCATACATTCTCTTTTTCTTAGTTATAATAAAAAAGTAACCCAATAAACTAGATTCCATCCGGCATTTCCGGATGGTCACAAACTACCGTTCAGACCTCACGGGTAAACATCTTACCCTGATGCTGCCTTACCAATCCCTGGAGTTCCAGCTTAAGGAGAATTCCGGTCACTGTGCCAGCGTCCATCCCTGCCAATGCACGGACGATTTCATCTATATGAAGCGGATAGTCGTTAAGGCGTTCGTAAACCAAGCGTTCGACAGCGCTCAAATCATCAGGGGGAGCAGCCGATTCAGCGGCCCCTGACCGAAGGGCTCCGCTCCAGCCGTATTCTTCCAGCACATCCTCGGCATGCTCAACCAATTTGGCACCCTGCTTGATCAGCTGATGGGCACCGACACTGACAAATGAACTAATGCTGCCCGGTACCGCGAACACGTCTCTTCCCTGTTCCAGGGCTGCTGACGCCGTAATGAGAGAGCCGCTTCTCTTGGCCGCCTCAACAACCACAACTCCCTTGCTAAGTCCGCTGATAATACGGTTGCGGATCGGAAAATTCCTCGGCTCCGGATGAGTTCCGAGCGGGAATTCGCTAACCAGGCAACCCTTTTCAATTATTCTGCGGGAAAGGGCTTCATTTACAGATGGATACACGCAGTCTATCCCCGTTCCCAGCACCGCAACTGTTGATCCCCCGGCAAGCACCGCCCCCCAATGGGCCGCGGAATCAATTCCGCGTGCAAGCCCACTCACAACCCATGCACCACGCGCCGCCAAACCGGCGGCAAGCCGCTCTGCGCTACGAAGCCCGTAATCGGTCGGGTTGCGGGAGCCCACCATCGCAAAAAGCAAGACATCCTGCGGGATATCGATTCCTTTTATGTACAACACCATCGGCGGATTATGGATCTGCCTGAGCAGATCCGGGTAACCTTCGTCAGGCAAACACAATATCCGCGCCCCGATTTGTTCCGCTTTAAATAATTCCCCCTCAGGATCAATCTCATGCTGCCTGCGGGAAATCCTCCGGGCCATTGTCTTTGAAACACCGTGAACTCCTGCGAGCTTTTCCAAACGGGCATTGAACACTTCTCGAGGCGAACCGAAATGCGCAACAAGCCTTCTGAAAAGGGTGCTCCCGAGGCCGGGTATCAGGTGAAGCGCCAGCCATAAAAGTCTTTCGTCAGATGTCAAAGCCATGGAGTAAAAACAAAAGCGAGCCGGTTAGTCAAGGTTTTTTCGGTCCCTTCATACCGCCTTTACACAGGCAGCTTGGGTACCAGCGCCTCCACATCCCCGTCTTTAACCGAATAAGCAGCTTAATCTCGCTGGATTTCCTGACAGACATCCACTACAAGAACACCGGCTGAATCGGCCGTTACGGCGAGCACGATGAGGCTGCCCAGGGGGGAATGGGCATCAGGAATAAGAAAAATACTCGAGGAGAAACAACATCTCCTCACGACCCAGGACAAATTATGTTCATTGACTGTTGATTGTCAAGGAAGTTTTGGTACATAATCGCAATTGAAAACCGCTCCGGCAAGGAAGAGGGGGCATTTCGAAGGTGGATCGAGGCGGCTGCAGCCGTATTGACAAAATCGTAACGGCACTTATTATACGGTCGAGTTCCACTTTTTATCCAAAAACCATTAAGGAGCTCAATCCTGATGCCTATTTACGAATATATTTCATGGAATCCCGAGGAAGGTTGTTGGTTCTGCAAACGGATTTTTGAAACGATCCAGGGCATACGGGAACCTCCACTTTGCTTTTGCCCCGAGTGCGGACGCCCGGTCCGGAAGCTCATTTCGAAATGCCGCGCCGCGATTATCGAATACGACGCCAATCAGGCCGCAGTCGAGGGCAAAATCAACCAATATGAGCGGGAAGGAATGTGGAGCCATGCGGCTGAACTTGCGGATATTCATTCTTCTGAAACCAAAGACAGGGAGCTTAAAACCAGGGCTGTCGAAAATTATGCAAAGGCAGGCTACAACTCTGCGTCCCTTGATGCCTACGTATCACAAAAAAACGAATAAAAATGCAGCGCGGCTGCATTAAAAGGCAAAGCCTGCTCGTAATATTTCCGTATTTGACCATTTTGGTAGGGATGACTCTTGTTTGCTTCGCGGTTTCTTACGTGGTATTCATAGTGCAGGAAATCAGGGTCTAAGGGAGGGACAGAAATGGCATTGAAACTGGTAGACCTTATTCAAGGGAAAAGCGGGGAAAGCGAAGTGGATGTAGGCGGCGTCAACGTTCCTGTCAAAGCCCTCGCCGCACTCCGGGAAATGACTTACGAGCATCTGAAGCCGTACGTCTCTGAAAAAACGATTTCAGCCTGGGGTAAAACCTGCAGCGGATGCTTTACGCAGGCTCAACTTCGCCGGATGGCTCAATAACGAGCAGCCTTGAAAACCTGGCATCAAGGTCGACGGCGCTTACATCACTGTATTCATCGCGGAATTCATCCCAGATTTCCGAAAGCGCCCGGCGCAGATTTTCATCCAGCGTAGGGCCGTTTGCAGCGGCCCCGGCAGTGAAATAATCCACGAACTGGCTTCGGAAATCTTTCCGCAGCCAGTTCTTTCTTGAAGCCCCTCCCTTAAGGATCGTGAAAAGTCTTCGCGCCTCGCTCAGTGAAAGAGGTGAAAATTCCCGTTCAAAGCCCAGTTGCCCTCTTGCCCATAGAGTCACCAACACGGCCTGCGCGGTGATTTCTTGCACCCTCCGCACCTGCTGCGATGTCGCTTCAAATCTTCCAAGCAGATTGTCAAGAGCGATGATTTTCTCCAGTTCCAGCGCGCTCCGTCTGACCTCACCGATGCTCCGGAAATCCCTGAATTCTTCATTTTCTTCCATGCCTGAATAGTAAAGCGGCCTCGCTTGCAGCAACCCCTGGAGAAATTTTCCGCCTACATCTCCCCAGAAACCATGTTCCAATCCACAGGCTGACCACCAGCTGGTGGAAGACCAGCGAACGGCCCGTCTTCCAATGTCCAGGGCAAGGCCAATCCCGATACGGAAAAATGTAAGAAGGGCTGTGTCCCTGGTCTGGGCTATTGCACGGGAAAGATCTTTCCCGCACAAGTGTTCAAGGGCTGTATTTACATATCCGGCCGCTTTCCGACATATCATTTCCAAATCATTTAAATCCCGGGGGATTACCCTGTCCGCGGACATAATAAGGTTGCAAAGCCCCGAAAATTCCAGGTTGATACGGTCCAGAAGCACAGGATCGTCAATGGAGAAAGCCACCTGGCTGAAAATCCCCTCCCCAGCAGGTGACAGCATCATAGGTGACAAAGCGCCTCGTCGAAGTAATTCCGGCTCCAAATTCACCGTGAGATGACCTTCTCGCGCTCCCCGAACTGCGGCCGAAACAGGCAGCGGAGAATAAATCGACAGCGCCTCCTCTCGCGGCAGAAAACCGTGCTCGGCGAGTCTGACGCCTCGCATCCTATACATCTCATCTTCGGCCTCGGCCGGGAGAAGACCACTCAAACCGGTCAGCATGGCCTGGTAACGGAGATGATCTTCCGCAGACATAGCCCTTAGCAATACTTCGAATTCTGATGACTGACTGCGATCCACCGCTCTGAAATATAAAACACCGTCCATCGTCACAAAGCCTTCAGGAAGGTCAGGTAAACCGTCCTCTTCGGTTCTGGCCACGACCTCCAGATGCCTGAAAAGATAAATGTA
>JAWOBE010000076.1:0-78007 GCA_046498185.1 Desulfatiglandaceae bacterium
TTCCTCCCTACAGACATCCTTCTAAAATCTGGGGCATCGGGCTCAATTACAGGGAACACGCAACGGATCTTTCCGAAAAAGTCCCGGATTCGATACCCGGAAGCTTCATGAAGCCCTGCACAACGATAATAGGGCACAAGGAGCCGATCGTCATCCCGGAACGGTCTGAAAAAACGACCGCCGAGGGTGAATTGGGCCTTATAATAGGGAAAACGTGCAAAAACGTACCAATGGATAAATGGCGGGAGGTAATAGCCGGGTTCACTGCCGTCATAGATATGACGGCGGAAGATATTCTCAGGAAAAACCCGCGTTACCTGACCCTTTCCAAAAGCTTCGATACTTTTTTCAGCTTCGGTCCGGTTGTACTGACCACAGACGAGATCGAGGATGTCTTGGACCTGAAGGTTGCCACATGCATAAACGATAGGATACACGCAGAAAATAAAGTGGCCAACATGGCTTTTACCCCGGATTTTCTCGTCTCCTTCCATTCCAGCGTGATGACACTTTTGCCCGGTGACATCATATCCACCGGAACCCCGGGAGCCGTTGCAATAAAAAACCAAGACATCGTCGAATGCCGAATAGACGGGTTTGAACCGCTGATCAACCCGGTAAAAACTGAATAAGGAGATTGTCATGGAAAACCAGAAACCCGATTCATCCCGTATCTTTTGTATAGGCAGAAATTACCTTGCACATGCCGCTGAGCTGGGAAATCCGGTTACCGAAGAACCGGTTGTTTTCATGAAACCTTCCCAATGCCTTGTATCACCCGGAGGTACGATCCTGTTTCCGCCACATGGTAAAGAACTCCACCATGAGGCAGAGGTGGTGCTCCGAATCGGGCGTCGATGTGCAAACGTAAAAGCCGAACAGGCCGCTGGTTTTATAGACGGGGTTGGGCTGGGGTTGGATCTCACGCTCCGGGACGTGCAGGACTCTCTCAAAAAGCGAAGCCTCCCATGGGAAAAAGCCAAGGCTTTCGAACAAAGCGCCCCCCTCGGGCCGATCATTGAAATAGATAAGATAGCCGACATAGACAACCTGGCCTTCACCTGCAAAGTAAACGGTAAAGTGAGGCAGCAGGGCTGCACCGCTGACATGATTTTTCCACCGGCCCGGATCGTTTCGTATTTAAGCGGAATCTGGGACCTCATGCCGGGGGACCTTATATATACCGGAACACCCCAAGGTGTCGCCCCACTTTCAGGGGGTGACACAATAACGGTCGAAGCGGACTGGGCCGGCTCCCACTCATGGAAAATCGTCTCTATTTGAAAAAATCTCTAAAGGAGGGCTTTATGTTATCCACGAGAACATTCCTGGTGCCACCGGTCCTGATCACCGGCTCCGGTTCATCTGATATTGTCGGACAGGAAATCGCAAAATTGGGTCTGAAAAAAGGGCTTCTGGTAACAGATGGAGTCCTGTGCAGAACTGAAATGCTGGAAAGAATCAAAAATAAACTTCAGGAAAACAAAATTGAATTCGCTATCTACGACAGCATTGATAGTGAACCCACAGTTGATTTTGTTGCAAACGGGCTGGAGGTTTACAGGAAAGAAGCCTGCCGATTTGTAATCGCAGTGGGCGGCGGAAGCGCGATCGATACCGCCAAGGCTATATGCGCGATGGCGACAAACGAAGGATCCATTGCGGACTATAAGGGTCTAAACAGGCTGCCCAACCGCTCGGCACCATTGATTGCAGTCCCTACCACGGCCGGGACTGGAAGCGAAGTGACTGTGTTTACAATTATCACGGACACAAAAACAGATGTAAAAATGCTTATAGGGAGCCCTTATCTTATGCCTCGGGTGGCGATCGTCGATCCCCTGCTGACAGTCTCATGTCCCAGAGAGCTTACAGCGGCAGTCGGCATTGACGCCCTCACCCATGCGATAGAAGCCTATGTTTCGCTGAAAGCCCAACCCATGAGTGATCTTTTCGCTCTCTCTGCGATAGAATTCATTTCAGGCAATCTCAGACAAGCCTGGGCCAACGGCAATAATATCGAAGCGAGGGAAAAGACCATGATGGGAGCTCTCCAGGCCGGGATTGCGTTCAGCAATTCATCCGTAGCTCTTGTCCACGGAATGTCCCGCCCTATAGGAGCATACTTCCATGTGGCTCATGGGGTATCAAACGCAGCACTTCTCGGCCCCGTCACTGAATTCAGCCTCCTCGGGAATCCGGAGCGTTATGCGGACATCGCCCTGGCGATGGGGGAAAACGTAGAAGGTCTTACTGCCATGGAAGCGGCCATGGTCGCGGCTGAAGCGATAAATGACCTTGTTAGCGACGTCCAGATACCACTTTTGAGCGAGCTAGGGGTCGATGAGAACAAACTCGAGAAACTGGCGCCCAAGATGGCCGAGGCTGCCATAGCGAGCGGAAGCCCGGGAAATAATCCCAGGCAGGCGACAAAAGCGGAAATTATTGAACTATATAAAATTGTTTATAAAAAATGCCGATTGCCTGAAGCTTGATGGCCTCGTAAAAAGTCAAAACAACGGTACCCCTCGGGGTCGGGGTCGCTATCGGCATCGGTATCGGACGTTGATCGGCGGGCTTTTCGACCCCGATACCGATGCCGACCCCGACGCCGATAAGGCTGGGATGATACTTTTTACGGTTTCATCAAGCTTGATCAAATGTATAACCGCTCTCTATTAAGTAAAACAATCTAATCGAGGCCGAGTTCTCGAAGCTTCCACTCCTCAGGTATGCCGTCTTTGCTCCACCCCCGAAGTGAATAAAAGCGGTCGAGCATTCGGTCGAGTTCCTCCGGCGGGCAGAAACGCCCGGCGGCGGGACCGTCGGGTATCGGCTCATGCACAACACGGTATGGAAGCGCGTCGTCTTTTCTACTCACCCCGCGTTTCACATTGATCATCCGCTCCAGGTTGTATATACGCTCCCCGATTTTTTCCAGCTCCCCGAGAGAAATGTCAAAGCCGGTACCGGCCTTTGCTATAACCGCCATGTGTTCATTCAGAGGGGTCCCTATGCCACGCTCGGCGATAAAACGGCAAACAATCAGGCTGTCTCCAACCGCGGTGAAATACTGATTTTTTACTACGTATTCGGGTTGGCCGTCGAAACCAGGGTCTTCGCCGTTCAAATCATATTTCGGCCTGCCGTCGTGGTGGCTTCCTCCGCGCGTGGATGTCGGGTAGGCAAGTGACATACCGCGAAGGCCTCTTGCAGAATGGCCGGCGATTTCAAGTCCTTTTACAGAATAGAGATATTTGTAGGCATCACCTCCGAAAGCCGCCGCAAGCCGCGTGGAGCCTTTCCCCAGGTGAACTCCCACCCCTTTTCGAAGAGCGGTCGCTTCGATCAGCCCGGGCAAGGCGTCGCCACAACCGAAATGCACAGCCCCTCCGAGCTCTCCAACCCCGGCGACCCCCTTTTCAACGCACTCGGCAACAAAGGCCATGGTGACCCCCATGGAAATCGTGTCAAGCCCCATAAGGTCGCACATATGGTTTGCGGCGATAACGGCTTCAACATCGGGATTTTCGAGCATCGAACCCAGGGAGTACAGGGTCTCGTACTCGGGCATCTTTACCGGGTCTCCAGGCAGATCATTTTTCTTCAGCCTGACGTTCTTTCCGCAACCCACCGGACAGCCGAAACAGGCGGTATCCTCGACCCGGTAATTCTCCCGTAACATTTCCCCGTTAAGGGAAGAAGCAAACTGAAAGGTTTCCCTGCTGTTGTTCTTCGTTCCCAGCATCCCCAGCCCGTTTATAATGTCTACGAGAAACGGCGTTCCGTATTCCGAGAAAGGTTTGGTTGCCGCCCTCAGGGTGGGAAAACGTTCCTTCAAAACGCCCGCGAGCAAATCCCTGTCAGCCGCGGGCGTCCGTCGATTCCCACGGGCGACCACGGCTTTCAAACGTTTGGCTCCCAGTGCGGCGCCCAATCCTCCTCTACCCGCAGCCCCGTAACGTTTACCACCACCGATAATATTCGCGAAAAGAACCTTATTCTCGCCTGCGGGGCCGATGGATACGCATGAAGCCCCTGGTCCCTCAATTCTCTCCAATTCCTGGATCGTTTCCACGGTGGTTTTCCCCCAGAGGGATCCGGCCGGCTTTATTTCCGCACCCATCTCTGTCACCAACAAATATACAGGCTCTGAGGCTCTACCCCTGATTACAATCGCATCAAAGCCGGTACGTTTCTGGGTGACGGCGAACTTACCTCCGAAGTTGGAATCGAAGAAAAGCCCTGTTAGAGGGGAAAATCCGCAGACATGCCCGCGGCTCGTCCCCCACAGCGGGGTATCCGTCAACGGCCCAACAGTAAAAACGATCCCATTTTCCGGACCGAGCGCATCCGCGCTGACAGGAACTGTATCATGAATAATTTTCACGCCCAGCCCGTTTCCACCAAGGTATGCACGATAGACTCCTTCGTCATATTCGACGCGTCTGGCTTCAGCAGAGCTCAAATCAACATCCAGATAAACACCATTCATTCCATACATATCCTCTTACCCTCCTCATTGATTCAACCTGATGCCCCGTTGTCCGGACCATATCAAACAGCAAAAAGCCGGGCCACCTGTCGAATCCGGCTCTGGACCCTGTTCGCGCGATTTTTTCAAAGAATCAGTTCGGAATCATCCACGATCATCTGACGGAGCTTCAAAAACTCCATATCAGTGTGCTCTCTGGGTCTTGGCAGGTTTACATCGTAGACACTCTTCAAGCGGCCGGGCAATTTACCTTCCAGGCTTACGATGCGGTCAGCCAGGAAAACAGCTTCATCGATGCTGTTGGTAACAAAAATCACCGTGCGTTTCTCAGTTTGCCAGATACGTTCTGTTTCTCTTTCCATAAACATGCGAGTCTGAGCATCCAGTTGCCCGAAAGGTTCATCAAGAAGCATCACCTCGGGGTCATTTGCATACGCCCGCGCTATGCCCACCCGCTGCTTCATTCCGCCGCTTAGCTGGTGCGGATAATGTCTTTCGAATCCGGTCAGCCCTACAAGATCGATATAATACTGGGCGATTTTTCTACGTACCTTCTTGCCGACACCTCGCAGTTTGGGACCCATTTCCACGTTGCCCATGACCGTACGCCAAGCAAACAGCATATAGCTCTGGAAAACAAGACCACGATCCTGGCCCGGGCCTGTTATGCCTATTCCGTCGAGAATAACCCTGCCCTCCGTCGGAGTTTCCAGGCCAGCGATGATGCGGAGCAAAGTGCTTTTACCTGATTGCCCCGGCCCTAAAATAACCAGAAATTCATTATGATAAACGTCCAGGGAAACATTCTCCAAAACATGAACCTGTTGTGTCTCTTTCTGGATAAATATCTTTCGTATATTCCGGCAGGATATTTTAGGTACTGATTTTCCATTTTCAGCCATTTATTATCTCTTTTTTAATCAATTTTTTTCAATTTCACGTTTCCAAGGGCATATTACCTTTTCAAGCCATGTAATTAATAAAGTGGTCGTCAAAGCCACAAGAGCTATAATGATCATTCCTCCGATAACAAGTTCAGGCTTGGTCAACTTCATTCCCCGAATTATTATCCAGCCCAGGCCGGATCTGGAACTGACCAACTCTGCAGCCAACACGCAAGTCCAGGCGATGGACATGGAAATCTGCAAACCTGCAAAAATAGCCGGGAATGCTGCCGGAAAGCTGACCTGAATGATTTCATGCCACCTTTTCCCGCCCAAAACCCTGATGACATCATAAAGCTCCGGTTCAATCAGGCGGATACCATTGTAGGAGTTCAAGAGACACGGTACAAAGGTACCGACAACGATGATAAACACCTTCGAAGGCTCTCCGATACCGAACCAAAGTATGGAAATCGAAATCCATGCGATGGGAGGCATGGGTTTCAGAAGATCGAAAAGCGGTTTGACTATTGCGCTGACATAACGGTTAAGGCCCATAAAGAGCCCAAGGGGAATAGCAATCGCAGATGCGATTGAAAACCCGATTAAAATACGGCGGGTACTGTCCCAGATATGGCCCCAAAGAGTCAGTCCGGCCAGACGAACCTGCGTGAGACGGTAAAGTTCTTTAACCACCTCAGCTGGTGTAGCCAACGATCGGCCCAGAATTCCTGAAGCAGCCACCCAGTGCCATGTGAGAATAAATAATATCAATGAAACGATATAAAGAAAAAATTCGTTTGTGACAGCTTTTTTAAAACTGAAAGGACTCTGCTCTTTGACAGCCTTGATTATTTCATTTGCTGGAGTTCCTGTATGAGTGGGGGATGTCAAGAAATTACCTCCTGATACCAGCCAGAAGCCTTTTTTCCAGTTGATCGATAACAAACCCTATAATTGCCCCGCCCACACCAACTGAAACCATTCCCAGCACCACCATCTCCGGCAGCGCGAGCCTTCGACCCATAGTTATAAGAAAGCCCAGACCCTGGTCGGCGGCTAAAAGTTCAGCGGCCACAAGGTTGGTCCAGCAATAGGCAAGGGCAATCTGAAGCGCTCCAAAAACCATCGGCAATGAAGATGGAATACAGATCTGCATGAATATCTGCCAATCGGTCGCTCCGTATGTGCGAGCCATTTGAATGAGGGTGGGATTGGTCATTTTTACACCGACCCAGGCATTAATCACGCAGGGCACGATGCCTGCGATCCAAATGATAAACACTTTACCCCACAAGCCGATACCGAACCAAAAAATGCACAAAGGAATCCAGGCAATAGGTGGAATAGGCCGGATCAATTCAAATACAGGCCTGAAAAGACCGCGAACAAGCGTAAACCAACCCATGAGCAGACCCAGGGGAATTCCCACAAAAAGGGCCAGTAAGTAACCTGTGAGGGCAACCTTGAAACTAGCCCAGGCATGCCGATGCAACAAAGCACCGTCGGGATTTACGTCACCCAGTTTATCAATGAAAAGCTCAAACACCTGGCTGGGGGCTGCAAGCATTGTCGAAGGAACAATGCCGCTTCGAACGATAAATTCCCAGCCTCCGAAAAACGCGGCCAAGCTGAGGAAGGGCAAAAACCGCAGAATCAGAGGTGTTTTTATTTTTACAGCTTCATATGCCATTAATAGCCTCTCAAATGCTTTCTGCTCGG
Organism: Desulfatiglandaceae bacterium; assembly: GCA_046498185.1. Classification (GTDB taxonomy): domain Bacteria; phylum Desulfobacterota; class DSM-4660; order Desulfatiglandales; family Desulfatiglandaceae; genus CAYXDR01. The sequence goes on from JAWOBE010000076.1 coordinate 7,102, forward strand.
TTTCAAAAATAGGTTGAAGGGCAAAACAAACCTGCCCTTCAACCTAAAAATGGTTTATTTATAGTCTGGAATTGGTATTTTAACCATTTTGAGAAATCTGTCTGTGACCCATTCTCCTTTAGCCACTTTTGCCAGTTCTTCATCTTTCATGCGTCCGTTTGCATGCAGCCATTCGGCAATCTTCCGCTCCCATATCGCTGAAGTAGGTTCACCTGCGGAAGGATCGAAAAGTTTCAGCTGCTCTGCATACTTCCATACCGGATGGCCTTCGATGTCTTTTCTTGCCTGCTCGGTTGTATATTCCATCCCGGCCCATTCTTGATACATCCTCTTGAATAGTTTTATGTTTTCATCAGTGGCGCCCTCGTCAGCCAGTTTATTGATGGCTCGGAACATAACCCTGAGGAATTTTGCCACCACTTCGGGATTTTTATCACAAAAATCTTTATCACCTATAAAAGTAATCGGCAAGGCGCGCCCAGCGGTGTTAACATTTGCCGCCTCAATCCATTTCTGATCTTCGGCCTGGTATGTATACGGGGCCCACAAGCAGACGAAATCGCCGATTCCTTTTTCAAAAGCGGCAACTGCGGAAGCCTGATCCATATGCCTGACCACCACATCGCTGTCCTTGAGGCCAAATACGTCCAGATATCCAGCCATAGCATAGTGCGCGGAGGAAACTGTAGTTACCAGGAACGTCTTGCCCTTAATATCTTCAGCTTTTCCGTAAACTTCCGGAAAACCGCTCACCGACCCTTTTGTCTTTGCTATCGGACTGTCAGGCCGAACGAAAACAGCATTCAAAAATGATTCATCGTTACCGAGTCCGATCATGTAAGCATCATAACGAAGAGCTCCCATAACATGAGGCACACCGCCGATGCCGCCTAGAGCCCATTGTTTAGCCGGAAGGGCCTCGAGGATTTCCATCCCGCTTTCGAAGTAAAGCAACTCAAAATCCAGGCCTTCCTCCTTGTCCCATCCCTTTTCCTTGGCATACCATGGGAAAAAGACTTCATGCTCAGGCATCCAGGCGGTTGGAAGTTTTATCAAATCCGAGGCCGGCGCAGTCAGCGGAGCGCCGAAAATAATGATCGCCAAAAACAACATACCGATCAAACCGATTCTCTTCATTTAACACCTCCTTTTACTTCATGGCCAAAGCCTGTTTTTCGGTTTTCCCATGATTTATCCTTACTTACCCTTTATGATTTCCTTACCCTGTATCACCTCCTTCATCAAACGATTAAGCGAGAATATTTAAATAATCATCCTACCACCACCTAATAAAATCAGTAACCTTTTTACGTATATCAACAAATTTCGGATCTATCATATTTCTCGGCCGTGGCAAATCCACACAAACCTCTGCTTTAATTTTGGTAGGTTTGTTGCTCAAGACCAATATCCTTTCGGCCACATATACCGCCTCTTCAATGTTATGTGTCACAAAAATCACAGTGCTTCCAAGAGTCTTCCAGAGCTTGACCAACTCGTCTTCCAGATAATTTCGCAGTTTTACATCCAACTGCCCGTATGGTTCATCCATCAGCAGCAGATCAGGATCCACTGCAAACGCCCGGGCCACGGTAATGCGCTGGACCATGCTTGCCGACACCTGATTGGGATATAAATCTTTCGTATTTTTTAGGCCCACGAGATCGAGCATATAGTCGACCCTCTCTTTTATTTTAGTCTTTGAAAAACGTTTGACTTCCATTCCATAAGCGACATTTTCTCGAACTGTGCGCCAGGGCATGCAAGTAGGCTCTTGAAAAACAAACGAAATATTGTGCTTTTGGGGATCGGCTACTTCGCCATCAATGAATATGTCACCCTCGGATGTGGGGATAAGCTTGGACAAACAATTTAGAAAAGTGGTCTTGCCACACCCTGTTGGTCCAACGATTGCAAGGAATTCACCTTTCGACACATTAAAGCTAATATTATCCAGAACTAAAAGATCCCCGAATCGTTTGGTTAAATTTATTACCTCAATTTTATGCATTTTTCGGTCTTGTGGGGGTATGTTATATTGCTTTTTCATTTGAAATTTTCCCGTCGTCGGATCTGCTATCCGGCAACTTCTTTGTCCGCTATCACTAAAGCCCTGTCGAAAACACCCATGCCGTGGTCGATCTCCTGTTTGGTAATAGTCAAAGGTGGAGAAAGCATGATTACACTGGTTTGCCCCGGGAGACAGTAGACCCCTTCCTCAAGCGCCTTGGCCAACACCTTGCCTTTGGCATTAGGCGCCCTGGGCCCTTCAAGCCACGGGTCATGGATCGGCTCTTTGGTCTTGCGGTCTTTAACAAGTTCCATCCCCACGAAAAGCCCTTTACCCCTGACATCCCCGATGCAGGGATGTTTTTCTTTGAGCTCAAGGGCTTTTTCCAGCAGGTAGTGTCCCATCTTATCGGCGTTGGCGATGAGATCATCGCTTCTGTAGATACCAATCGCAGCCACCCCGGCCGCCATACCCATAGCGTGGCCACTGTAAGTGTGACCATGGACCCAGGGGCGTTCCTGGAACTTTTCTGCGACATGCTCCCTCATGCACGTAGCTCCAAGAGGTATATATCCGCCGGTAATTCCCTTCGCCATGGTGATGATGTCTGGCACCACATCCCAGTGCTCTATCGCGAACCACTTACCGGTCCTTCCGAAGCCGCTCATCACTTCGTCGCATATCAAAAGTATTCCGTGTCTGTCACATATCTCCCGGACCATCTGCCAGTATCCGTCAGGCGGCACGATGATGCCGTTGGCTCCAACAACAGGTTCCGAGATAAAAGCCGCCACGCGCCCCCCTCCGCCTTCAAATCGTATCACATCCTCCAAATGTTTCGCACATTGCAGGTCGCAGGCCGGATAGGTCATTCCGAACGGGCATCGATAACAATAGAATCCCAGACAGCGCACGACACTGGGAATCGAGGGTTCACATGCCCAGTTGCGCCAATCATTGGAAACGGCCATAGCCGCGTATGTCGATCCATGATAGCCAATGTAGCGGGACACGATCTTGTCCTTACCAGTAGCCATTCTGGCAAGTTTCAACGCACCTTCATTGGCTTCTGCTCCGCTCGTCGAGAAATAAGTGATCTTGATATCTCCAGGCGTCACTTCGGAAAGCAGCTTAGCAAGCTGCGCTTTGGATTCGTTGGCAAAAGCCGACGCAGCCGTCTCAAGTCTTCCTGCCTGGCCTGAAATTGCTTTTACCATTCGCTCGTCACAATGGCCAAGATTGCTGAACACAAATTGAGATGTAAAATCAAGATATTGCTTGCCAGATTTATCATAAAAATAATTGCCTTTAGCGTAATCGAGAACTATAGGATTAAGCCCTTTTTGTGCAACCCAGGGATAAAGTATATAGGTTCGTTCATAATCTCTAATATTTTCTTCACTTAAATTTTTGAAAGTATTTTTTTCTATTTCCATATTTTTCTCCTAATTATTAATTTATATTTAATATTGATTTTATTATAGTATATATAATTTTATAATAATATATAAATATAATGTTATTTATTTATAAATTAATCATTAAATTAGCATATATAAATATTGGAATCAATAAGTGAAAAATTAGAAAACAGCCGAATTTGTAGAATTGAAAAGAGTACAGAGCAAATTAAATGCCACCGAGAAGTCAGAGTGTCAAATTTTTCTAGAAGTAGTTGAATTTATGGCTCGATATTTTGGTTGAACCTTTGATTTCCACTAAAATCAATCTCACATCACCATCGATATGATGCTTTATTGCATCAAAGCACAATTTATGATGCAAAATTCGATCACTTCAACAAATGGAGACTATCTTTCAGCTTTCTGGAAAGGGTTGACTGATTGATTTTTAGCGCTTTAGCCGCCCTGCGCTGGCTCCCGCATTTTTTCAGCTGAGCTTTGATGAGTTGACTCTCAAAAGCTGCAACCTGATGTTTCAAAGAATTATTTATATTTAAAAGCTCCATATCATCAAATTGGGGGACCATGTTTCCGGGAAGATGACAGGTCTTAATTTCATCTTCATCAGTCAAGGTAATTAATCGCTTAACTAAGTTTTGCAATTCCCTTACATTACCAGGAAAATTATAATTTTTTATCAAATCCATTGCTTCTTTAGAAATAGATTTTTTAGTGTAAAATTTTTTGTTAAAATCATCCATGAAATACTTAAACAGTGGTTCGATTTCTTCTTTACGTTCGCTCAAGGGAGGTATATGAATTGAAATTTCGTTCAATCTAAAAAAAAGATCCTTACGAAAGCTACCAGTCTGGATGATCTCTTCCAGATCCTTGTTTGTAGCAGCAATAATTCTGGTGTCGATAGTTTGAGGTTCTGTGGACCCAACCTTATAAAAAGTTCTGGTTTCGAGAAATTTCAAAAGCTTGACCTGAAGAGAACGGTGCATCTCTCCTATTTCATCAAGAAAAAGTATTCCTTTATGTGCACTTTCAAGTAGCCCTTTTCTACCTTTTACCGCAGCACCGGTGAAGGCTCCGGGTTTATAACCGAACAATTCCGATTCCAACAACGATGTAGTGAGAGAGCCGCAATTGAGATCAATAAAGGGATCGTTTTTTTGTGGGGATAATTGATGAATCAATCTGGCAACCAGACTTTTCCCAACTCCAGATTTCCCTGTCAAAAGAATATTAATATTAAATTTGGCAGCTCGAACCGCTGTTTGGATAACATTTTCCATACAGCGGCTGGAAAAGACTATACTTTCCAAACATTTGATATCCACACCTAATTCATCGAGATTACATCGGAAAAGGCTCGGAGGCAAATTTTCTGGTTCGAGGGTTTCTTTGAGCATTTTAATAAGCGAAACATCACGATCATTTACTAAAATAAATTGGATATTATTATCAGCATCCATGATCGGGATGCCGGTTGTCAAAATTTTTGTCCCTTTACAGCTTGTCTGAAGGATCGTTACCGGCCGCTTCTTTTCCAGAACGAGGAGGGTAACCGAAGAGTCATAATAACCTTCCCTGACGAGGTCCCTCACATTCCGTCCTAAAACATCGGCCGTTGTGAGTCCGAGCATCTCTTCGGAGGCTTTATTCAACATCACGATGTTACCTTCATGATCGGTAATGAACAGCCCGTCTCGAGAATGGTACATGATGCCTTCGAAAATCCGCCAGAAATCATCCTCGGATAGGCTAACCTTGGCACCAAGATGTTTGCTGAGCCTTTTTGAAATAGAATCGATCATCGGTGCAACCCCATAACATAACTTTCTAAGGGCCGTTATTAGCACCCGCTCAATGAGTCGCCGACGAATCAGGCCAGGAAAAGTAAAATCCTGTCAAACAACGCAAAGCATTTGTTGCTAACCCAAATGAACCCCTATTCCCTTTTCACGAAGGTGCTCCTTTACCTGGCGAATGCTCAGGGTCCGGAAATGGAAAACCGATGCGGCAAGCAGAATTGCGGCTCCTCCATCGATCACCGCCTCCGAAAAATCTTCAAGTTTCCCTGCTCCCCCGGAAGCCACCACCGGGAGGCCCACCGCCTCAGAAACGGCCCGAATAAAAGGTATATCATATCCCTTTTTTGTTCCGTCACCATCCATGCTTGTCGGGAGCAGGACGCCTGCTCCAAGCGACTCACAGCGCTGTGCCCACTCGATGGCATCGAGCCCGGTCCTTTTTGTGCCTCCGGCCACAACAAGCTCAAACCCTGAAGGAAGGCTTTCGTTACGGCGTGCATCGATTGCCACGGTGATCCGAATCGAACCAAATGCATTCCCCGCAGCCTCGATCAAGCCAGGCCCCTTGACTGCAGCGCTGTTCATTGAAACATTGTCTGCACCTGCATCGAAAAGCATTTTAATATCATCGAGAGTGGAGACACCCCCTCCAACGGTAAGGGGGACATCGATCACCGAAGAAACCGCTTCGACCCATTCAAGCCGCGTTTTACGGTTTTCAAGAGTGGCGGCAATATCCAGCATAGCCAGTTCGTCCGCCCCCTCCTGCTGGTAAAATTTAGCGTTTTCGACCGGGTCTCCGGCGTCACGAAGATTTACGAAATTAACCCCTTTAACCACCCTTCCGTCTTTCATGTCGAGACAGGGCATAATTTTTACTCTGTTCACAATGTCTCCTTTCCCAATGCGCAAATTTGTTTTTAAACAACTATTATTCAAAATCGTTTAATATCATCGAATATATAGACACATAAGATATCAGTTTCTTGATCGGTAAATTCATATTAATTCAATTCGAGCAGTCTATTCAATTAATTATGCCCAGGAACCATTCTCTTACATCAAAACTCTAACAAGAAACTGACTTTTTAGGAAAGATTTCAGAAATAAAAAAATAATATGCGGGATGTCAGGCGGTGTCAATTGCAAATCGCCCTCGGGATATAAAGATCTAATGAATTCTTTCGTTTCCATCCAGAAGTGCTGAATTAGACGATGAGGTTTCCAGATCAAAAAAAGCTTCGGGGTCGCCCATCCGATTGAACTACTCATAAGGCATTGGAGAAATCGCAACCCTTGATCTCGGGCACACCGGCAATCCGCTGCGAGGCAGAGGATCTAAGCCACTATTAAGTGGTCATTTTATTTTAGATTTCAATTTTTTTCTATCATATTGATACCAAAAATAATGAAATTCATATTTTAGAATGCTATAAGGACTATTTACATGTAATTGAAAGCTTATCAGGCCCATACCAGCCTTGAAGCTTTTCGTGCCAAAGATTAAATCATCATTTTGAATTATGTAAGGAAAAAAATCCATGGAAGCAAATCCGGAAAAGGCGATTGATGGTAAGGCGGTAAATCAAATGGAACGTTCACTCCGCTTCATGAAGGAGGTGTTTGGTTTTTCCAATTTCAGACAAGGCCAGGAAGATATCCTTCGATCAGTATTCGACCGCATGGATACTTTGGTAATTATGCCAACAGGCGGAGGTAAATCCCTGTGCTACCAGATACCGGCGTTCCTGCTTCCAAACATCTCAATAGTTATTTCACCTTTGATAGCTCTGATGAAAGACCAGGTAGATACACTCAAGAGTCTCGATCTGCCGGTAGCGGCGGTTCATAGCCTGATGAGCCTTAAAGAGCAGGAATCAACGCTCGAAGCTATTGCCAGTGGAAAGATAAAATTGGTTTACGCTTCACCGGAAAGGCTAAGAAACCGCCGATTCCTGGAAGTTCTCCAATCGAAAAAGATATCGCTTTTTGCGGTAGATGAAGCGCACTGTATATCGCAGTGGGGGCACGATTTCAGGCCCGACTATTTGAGAATCAGGCAGGCACTGGAGGCCTTGGGAAAGCCTCCCATTATTGCTCTTACCGCCACCGCCACAGATAGGGTTCGTTCGGATATTGTTGAAAATCTCCGGCTGCAGGCGCCTCGGGTATTTATAACCGGTTTCGACCGCAGAAACCTGTTTTGGGAAGTTGCAACGTGCTCCGGGCAAGGACAAAAAGTGGAAATCATAACAGAGAGACTTCGGAATCTCACCGGAGGTGCGATTATATATACCGGGACCCGAAAAAATGTCGAAAAACTGGTCGATGCCTTACACTCTGCGCAAATTCCTGCCGCCGGCTACCATGCGGGCATGGACGAAGTGGATCGAACGAGGGTCCAGGAAAAGTTTATGGATGCCAGCAACAATTTTGTTGTAGCCACGAATGCATTCGGGATGGGGATAGACAGATCGGACATAAGAATCGTCATCCACCATACACTCCCGGGTACGATCGAAGCATATTACCAGGAAAGCGGAAGGGCGGGCCGCGACGGTGCCCCAGCCGTATGCCTGCTCCTGTACAATCCGGCCGATCAGTCGCTTCACGAATATTTTATCGATTCCAGGTATCCTCCTCGGCATATCATATATGAAATTTATGAACGCCTCTGCCGACAAGCCGAAGATCACGTATGGCTTACTTACCGTCAGATAGGCGAGCTCGGGGAGGAAAAAGTTCCTGAACCTGCGGTCGCGTCCTGCATCAGGATACTCGAAGACGCATCAGCCTTACAAAGACTCAGCCGATATGATAATACCGCCGAAATATATTTAAATCGCAACATCGAAGCTCTTAAAAGCAGCTTTAAATCGAAATCACCTAACAAAACCAAGATCCTGAGGGTGATAGAAAGGTTCTACGGATCTCCTCACGCCTCCGACGGAATTCGATTCCTGCCTGCTGAAATGGCTGAACAGGCAGGGCTATCTATGGATGCCGTCAGAAAAGCTTTCTCCGACATGCATACAAGCGGCCTCTTGACCTATATTCCTCCCTTCAGGGGCCGAGGAGTCCGCATACTTGAGAGGATGAAACCGAAAGACCTGCCGATCGACTTTGACGAGCTCAAGGTGCGAAAAGCCTACGAACACACGAAGCTTAAACAGGTGGTTCAATACGCTTTGGGACCCGCCTGCAGACGTCGTTACCTGCTCAATTATTTCGGCGAAAATGTCACACAGGAAAACTGCGGTGCCTGCGATAGGTGTTTCACGGTTTCAGGCGAAACCACCGCATCATCCTTCCGTGTCGACCCTGTTGTGGCTGTAAAAATCTTGAGCGGGGTCGCCCGCTTAAAAGGCAACTATGGCGCATCCACGGCATCAAAAGTGTTAACAGGATCCACCGAAAAAAATCTTCGCCACATCGGGCTCGATCGACTTAGCACTTTCGGCATCCTGAAAGAATATAGCGGAAAACAGATTATAATCTGGATAAAAGAGCTTGAAACCTCCGGTTACATCATCACAAAACGCAGAAGATCAGACGGACGAAGTTACCCTCTCATAGAGCTGAGCGAGGCCGGTCGTACTGTTATGACCGGCAAAAAGAAGGTCCGCCTAAGCTCTCCACCTGGAGCCGATTCCAACACTCTGTCGCTTCAAAAATCTCAGCGGGATATTCAAAATAACCCTTTGGTTTTTCAGAAGCTGAAAGAGCTTCGGAAAAAAATCGCCGACGAACACAAACTGCCTCCCTTCTGTATTTTCCACGATCGGACCCTTCAGGAAATGGCCGTAAAAATGCCTCAAACACAGGAAGAGATGCTCGCAATCACCGGAGTTGGAGACGTGACATTGCGAAAATATGGTAAAATTTTTTTGGCCTTGATAAAAGAAATTAAGGCGGATAATTAAATTTTCTGGCAACATTTATGGTAAAAAACACCAAAAACCAGGGAATAATTGAGGTGAAAAACCACTCAATCATTCAGGGCAGTGAGACGTGCCGGTGTCGGGCTCGCTATCGGTATCGGCGTTGATTTTTGATTTCGTGACGTTTTCGATTCCGATGCCGATACCGACGCCGATAAAAAGTGCGGGATAACCGCTGGGATACATGCCCGCCGTGGAGAAGCACTTTTATTTCGGATCTGGGTATTCGAAGGATTCCCTTGACACCAAGGCGCCTGTTTTATATAGTTCGAACCAATTTCAGCGCTCAACATAATGATGCAGCAAAGCAAATAACTGCATATCGAGAATCGAGTAGAGAAGGAGGGACAGACAATGCATTTCAATCGAAAACTGGTCGCGATGATGATTTCAATCCCCGCCGTCGTGCTTTTAGCGACAGCTGGATTTCCAACCGCCACCGAGCTTCCATGCGAAATTGTAATTGAACATGAAGGTTACAAAAGGGATCTCAAACCCCCAGTGCACTTTCATCACCAGCAACACTCGGAAGATTACGGCATCTCGTGCGACGAATGCCACCATGATTACGTGGATGGCGAAAATGTCTGGACGGAAGACATGGAAGTAAAAAAATGCGCATCTTGCCATGATTTGAATAAAAAACAAGGGAAAATAGATAAACTTAACAATGCATTTCACAAAAACTGTAGAATATGCCACAAAGAAGTAGGGGATGAAGACAATGCCCCTTACAGGAACTGCAATGGTTGCCACTTGAAATAATTCGGTTAAATAAAGCTCTTCAAAACAGAAAATAACGATAATGAAAAGGCCGACCGTTCAATGAACGGTCGGCCTTTTTTCTTGATGCCAACTTGATGCCAACAAAAACGACGGCGTCCCTTTTTATACCTCGGTCACGGTAATAGCTTCCGCCTCACACACCTCGACACAGCTTTCGCAACCAAGGCATTCCTCTGCATTGACCGGGACGGACTTACCGTCTTCCATCTCATAAACGTCAACGGGACATACCTCTACACATTCTTCACAGCCTTCACATTTCTCCTGATCAACCACCACTTCATAACCCATAGGTCTCAACCTCCCAAGTAATAATGTATGAAAATAATAAAATACTTCGTGGCTCTACAAGTACTTACACACGGCCCAGGGACAACACGCCTCACACGACTACGCCGCTATATCAGCATGTTCACGCCGGGATACACGTGCACTTTCAATAAATTAGCGCGTTATCTAGCAGAGAGCCCTGGTACTGTCAAGCATTTTTACTCCCTTTAAACGAGCCGCGAATTCCCGCACCCATTAATAAAAAACCAGAAAAAGCGCGCCGGAGACCTAGGCGCCGACTTCTTCTTTTACCGAGACAGCAATCTTGAAAAGCACGGTCAATATAAAAAGACCCGTCGCCCACACACCGAAGGTAATACCCAGTTCCGGCGCTGTTGGCCAATACTCTGTGACTTTTTCGAACGGATTGGGGATGAACCCTCCAACCACGAGCGCCATACCTTTGTCGATCCATGTAGAGATAAAAACCGCGATACATCCAGCTATGAGTGTTGATTCCCTCCTCCTGAATGCAGGTACGATCAGCAACACCAGTGCGATCAATGAGAATAACGCGGCGGCCCACATCCATGGAACCAGATTGTTATGCCCATGAAGCCCCACGAACAAGTACTCGAACGTGTGCATATGACCTGGAATTTGGCTGTAAAACGCCGTGAACAACTCCAGCAGGAAGAAAAATACGTTGAGTATAAACGCGTAGGCGACAATTCCGCCCAGTGTGCGGATCTGCTCCCGTCCGGGATCGAATTTGGTAAATCTCCTGACGACCAGGCATAAAAGAATAAGTATCGCCGGCCCCGAGGCAAATGCGGAGGCCAGGAAGCGGGCGGCCATAATGGCGGTCAGCCAGTAATGTCTTCCAGGAATCCCTGCATACAGGAATGCTGTCACGGTGTGAATGCTGAATGCCCATGGTATGGAAATATAAATTAAGACCTTCACCCACGATTGATATTTGATTCCCTTGCGCTCCGCACTCAAAACATTCCAACCGATAATAATGTTGAGAAACAGATATCCGTTAAGAACTAACATATCCCAGAACAGAATCGAGTTGGGCGTCGGATACATGATGACGTTCATGAGTCTGACAGGATTCCCGAGGTCCACGATTACAAACAACAAGCACATCGTCACAGCCGCTACGGCGAGAAATTCACCGAGGATCGTAATTCGGCCGAACGCCTTGTAATCGTGCAGGTAATAAGGAAGTACGACCATGACGCCTCCAGCCGCAACCCCAACCAGATAGGTCAATTGGGCTATATAAAACCCCCACGAAACATCCCTGCTCAATCCCGTGACTTTAAGCCCCATTTTGAATTGGTACAGGTAGCAGAAAAACCCTATCGCCATGACCCCGAGCAGCGACAAGATCCACCACCAGTACCGATTGCTTCCACGCAGCGCTTTATCAAGCATAACGACCTCATACTATATAGAAAACGTTCGGTTCCGTGCCCAGCTCAGGCTTTCTACGTATCGAATAATTAGCCCGGAGCGCTTTTCTGACTCGCGAATCGGGATTCGACAGGTCGCCGAAAATGAGCACCTCCTCCTTTATCTTATCGGCGGCCTCCACACAAGCCGGCATCATTCCCTTGGCGATTCTTTCCGCGCAGAACGTGCATTTCTCTACCACTCCCTTGGAACGTGTGGGATAGTCGGGATTCGGTGGAAAATCAGGATTCAGGTCTTCTGGCGCTTTCCTGGGATCTCCGTAATTGAAACTCCGTGCTCCGAAGGGACAGGCCGCCATGCAGAACCTGCAGCCTATACAACGGTGCATGTCCATCATGACAACACCATCGCTCCGCTGCCAGGTAGCCCTGGTGGGACAAACCCTGCAGCACGGGGGATTCGCGCAGTGGTTGCAGGTAATCAGAAAAAATTTGTCTCTATATTCTTCAGACGCATAATCATGCTGCTGGCCTGGAAAAATATGTTCATACTGCTCTTTCCAGATCCACTTGATTTCATCTTTTGTATTCCCGACATCAGGTACATTATGCTCTCGGTGGCAGGCAGCAATGCAGGCGTCCATGATTTCGTCGTCCATGTACCTCATATCGATAACCATCGCCCATCGCTTCCCCTTTGTGAGAGGAGTCGACTTCATCGATGCTTCCAGGTCACCGGGGGCGAGTACATCGACGGCGGCCTTACCGCCTGCGGCCAGTAAGGTCGAAAGGCCGGCGACCTTAAGGAAATTCCTTCTGTCCATCCCCATCACATATTCTCCTTAGGCTCGATGTGGCAATCCCAGCAATAGGGATCCAAACCCACATAATCATGACACTGGTCACAAAATTGGCTCTTGTTGTCGTGGCAATCCAAACATGTCGTCTGTACGCTCTTGTAATAAATTTTTTCAGCCCCGGCATCGTAAAATGCATCCGTATCTCCGGAAAGAACCTCCCGCATGTCACTGAGAAGCCTTGTGGGCAAATCCCCGCTTTCTTCTCCGGTGTAACGAAGCTCCTCTCTTACAACCGTATGTCGCCACTCATCCAGCAGTTGCATGTGCCAAACCTGCATATATGGTTTTGGAGCAACACACTGCCCGGCTTCCCTGGCCTTCTCGGTAAGCTCGGGGGTAGGCGCCTTTGCAGCTTTCCCCAAATTAAAAAAGAACGGGGACATAAGCAAGCCCACACCGATGATAAGCCCGGCTATGATCTTACCTCCATCATACATCCTCTTCGTCCTCCATGCCAGGAAGGGTTTCACTGCGAAGATCAGTCGTCCGCTTCTTCTCATCGTCAAAAACCAATGCATTGGCGACAAGCTCATGAATTCCGCAGACATCTACGCCAGGCACCCAGTAGTCCATGAGCGCCGGAAATACAGCCCTGTCAATCGCACAGATGCATGAAAGCATGTTCACGTCGTGTTTTTCGTGTACATGCCTGACTGCGTTGGCCCTCGGCATACCGCCGCGCATCCGGAGTTCCATATCTTCACCGGCGTTGAGCCCGGAGCCGGCCCCACAACAGAAAGTCTGCTCCCGGATCGTGTTCTCCGGCATTTCAAAAAAGTTGTTGCAGACACTCTTGAGCACGTAGCGCGGTTCTTCGAGCAACCCCATACCCCGCGCCGGATTGCAGGAATCGTGATAGGTTACATTCAAATGATCGTTCCTACTCGGGTCCAGCTTCAACTTCCCGTTACGGATGAGGTCTGCCGTGAATTCGATTATATGCACCATCTTTGTCGACGCAGCATTCTCGAACTTGGTCCCGGTTATAGGTGACACCGGTTGCTCCAGAAAATCCGCCGGACCGTTGAAAGTATCCATGTACTGGTTTATAACCCGCCACATGTGTCCGCACTCTCCGCCCAGTATCCATTTGGCTCCCAGGCGCTTGGCCTCCGCATACATTTTGGCGTTCAGGCGCTTGGCCATTTCATGGCTTGTGAAAAACCCGAAGTTCCCGCCCTCTGATGCATAGGTGCTCCAAGTGATATCGAGCCCCATACTCTTGAGGTAATGGAACAGCATCATATAGCCCATACAGGTAAACGTTCCGGGATCGGCGAAAACATCGCCGGAAGGTGTGATGAAAAGGATTTCGGCGCCCTTGCGGTTGAAATCCTGCTCCATACGGATCCCTGTTATATCCTCGATTTCATCGGTGAAAAAATCCATCATGTCTTTGTAGGCATGAGGCTGTATCCCGAGATGATTTCCGGTCCGGTAACAGTTCGCCACGGGAGCTGCAATCCAGTCGATGTTGAGCCCGATAAGGTTGGTCAGCTCGCGGCCTATAATGGTGGTCTCGGCGGTATCTATTCCGTAAGGACAGAAAAGTGAGCAACGCCGACATTCGCTGCACTGATAAAGATAATACCACCATTCCTTCAATACATCCTCGGTCAGTTCTCTTGCCCCTGCCCATTTTCCAAAAATTTTGCCGCCGGTGGTAAACTCTTTCCGGTAAACTGAACGAAGCAATTCGGCACGCAGGACCGGCATATTCTTCGGATCTCCGGACCCGATGAAAAAATGGCATTTGTCGGCACACGCCCCACACCGCACACATATATCCATGAAAACCTTGAATGTACGGAATTTACCAAGGCGGTCGCGCATTCCTTCGATTATGGTTTCTTTCCAATTCTCAGGCAGCTTCCAGTCTTCCTCTTCTGGATTCCATTCCCTCGGATTCGGCATGCCGACATACTTGAGACTATTGGGCTTGCCGGCATAGCAATAAATTCCCGGCTTTATTTTAACCGGCTCGTCCATCCATCCTTTGAGCGCAGGAGGAGAATGATGGATGTCTGCGGTTTCGCCAGGTTTCGGTGTATCATCAGACATGGCTACTCCTTTTCTTCCTGTTCTGCTTCATCCAAACCTTTCTCGACAGGCAGCCCGACGTCGATCATATGCTCCCTGAATTCATCCTCGTATTCCTCGTATGTATGAGTCGGAACCGGGTAATTCCATGGGTTCACATGTCTCATATACCGGTTATTGTTGCAAAGATTTCTTGTCGGGCTCAGAAATACACCTGCGAAATGCATGAGTTTGCTGAACGGAAAATAAGCGATGAGAACACACAACACGAATAAATGAATATAGAATATAACTCCAATCCCATCCAGTATTTCCGGATTGGGACTGAACGCGAAAAGCCCCAGCGCAAGTTCTTTCACCAAAGTAATGTCAACCCGAATAAAATAACGCATCAGGATACCGGTCTGGGCGAGTGCAAGGATAAGAAATAACGGGAAAAAATCCGATGCTAGAGAGATATACCTGGTCTGCGGAATATATATCCTTCTTATCACGAGATATGCAACCGCCGCCATCAACAGTCCGTCGGTCAAATAAACGCCCGGGGACCCAAGCCCTACAAAAGGCAAGGCGCCCATTTGCATAAACCCATCGAGACTTTCAAGCAGATGTACAAACCATGGCACCGGCTCAAGAAAAAATCTGAAATGTCGGAGAAAAACAACCAGAAATGAATAATGGAACGCAAGGGCCGACACCCAAAGCCACAGTTCCCACTGAAAGTTTATCCTGGGACTTCCATCCTCTTTCGTTGCGTATTCCAGCCGGATATTCCTAAAGAGAGAGCGGAAAGTCAGGACTTCGAATATCATTCGTACAACAGCTCCTGCGCCGCTGCGCGGATTGTCTATCGGATTCGACTTTATCCAGGGGAAAGACCACTGCTGACCAGCGGTAGTCGGTATCCTGAAAGGGACCGGTGACCGACCCCAGTCCACCACCCGGTATATGATCCCGACAAAAAAAATCGCCATGGCCGCGTAGGGGACGAAGATGCCGAAAAACTGTGTCATCCCCAACGCGCCGACACCAATAAGCGGCACAAGCACTACAAGGGTAACGGCAACGCCCGCAATCACGATGCTCATTATGAAGTTCATATTCAGCTCCCTCTACGGTTTCCTTACAATTTTAAACACTTTTTCATCAGTTAAGCGGGGCTCTCGCCTTCTTCTTCCGACCCAGCTTGGTTATGAACCGTCTCAGGATCATCCACCATAAGACGCGCCATACGGAGCAACCGCTCCACCTGGCGTGAAATTTCTTTCACACGGATCTCATATAGATCCTGCCGGCATCTCGAATAAATGTCGAAGGCAGCAAGCAACATTCGATCCACCCGATCCTCAAAGGCACGGAGTTCCTCGGGGGATACATTTTTTCCCGATTTAGCGGCGGTCATACGTAAAACATCCTTCAAGCCCATTATAAATCTCAAGGCGTCGGAAGGTGAGAAATCTTGGACCGCGCGCACTCGCAGGATCTCGTCGAGGCTGTCTTTCCATGAATCCTGGCTCTTATCATCAATAAACCCATAGAGCACCTTCTCAAGAGCCGTTTCAAACCGACCACCCACCGGATTCGCGAATGCGTCCTTTTCTCTCCGAAGAAACCGTCCCGTTTCCTTGGGATAGGAATCCACAAGCATTGCATGCCACTTTTCAAAAATTTCGGCTCGACGCTGTTCAAAAATAAGCTGTAAGGTCATAACAAGAAACACTCACCCTATGTCAGCAGGAAGGTGACGGGCCTTTCGGCTGGTCACGATTAAAGAAGACCGTTCGCTCCGGCACGGCAGGCCATGTCGCAAGACTGGCGGGTCGGAATAGTCCCCGACTATTGAAGCCGGTCTATAGACAATCCGATTCCGAGTGTCAAGAAAAAATGTAGGCTCCTGCTGCAGTTATTAAAAGCAATGATTATTTAAAAATTGCCATGTCATCCTTGATTAAGTTTCAATTACGTCAAAATTTATCTGACAATAATGCCGCTTTGAAAAACTCTCTGTTGAGCCTGGCGATGTTCGAAATGGAAATTTCCTTCGGACATACCGCCTCGCATTCTCTTTCGTTGGAACAATTCCCGAACCCGAGGGATTCCATCCGCTTGGTCATCGACAAAACCCTTGCGGCCGCCTCCGGTTTTCCCTGGGGGAGCAGAACGAGATGGGAAACCTTCGCTGCCACGAACAGCATCGCCGACGCATTAGGGCAGGCCGCAACACAAGCTCCACAACCGATGCATGCGGCCGCGTCCATGGCTTTCTCTGCGATGTCCTGGGGTACGGCGATTGTATTGGCATCCTGCGCACCACCGGTGTTCATCGATACATAGCCACCGGCCTGGATGATCCTGTCAAGTGCACTCCGGTCCACGATCAAATCCTTTACAACCTTGAATGCCCTCGCACGCCAAGGCTCCACCGCAATCGTGTCTCCGTCCGAAAATTTCCTCATGTGAAGCTGGCATAAAGTCATGCCCTTTTCAGGCCCATGGGCGATTCCGTTGACTAGTGCCCCGCACATCCCACAAATCCCTTCCCGACAATCGCTGTCGAATTCGATCGGCTCCTTACCCTGGACAGCGAGCCTCTCGTTCACCACATCGAGCATTTCCAGGAAGGACATGTCCGTGGAAATTTCATCGGCCTGAATCGTTTCGAAATAACCTTTATCTTTCGGTCCTTTTTGTCGCCACACTTTTAGTGTGACGGTGATTGTTTTTGCCTCGCGCGTCACTTGTAGCTCCTTTGTGTAGGTTCCACGTTTTCAAACACCAGATGCTCCTTGTGCAACACAGGCTCTTTACTCAAGCCGGTATACTCCCAAGCGGCCACATAACTGCAATTTTCATCGTCCCGCTTGGCCTCACCTTCTTCAGTCTGGTAGGCTTCATTGAAATGACATCCGCAGGATTCCCTTCTCGCCAAACCGTCAACCGCCAGCAACTCTCCGAATTCAAGGAAATCCGCCACACGAAAAGCTTTCTGCAGGTTCAAATTGAAATCCTTGTCGGTTCCTGTAACCAGAAGATTCTGGTAAAACTCTTCACGTAAGGCCTTAACCAGTTCTATCGCCTTATTAAGGCCGTCATCATTCCGGCTCATCCCGCAATATTCCCACATGATATTTCCGAGTTCCCTGTGGAAACTATCCGGCGTCCTGCTTCCCTTTATGGATAAAAGTTTCTTGATATTTTTATCGGCAGAATCTTCCGCCTCTTTGAACTCATCACGCTCCTCGTTTAAATCCGGCATGCCTCCAGAAGCAAGATAGCCCCCGATTGTGTACGGAATCACGAAATAACCGTCGGCAAGACCCTGCATCAATGCACTTGCGCCGAGCCGATTCGCCCCATGATCCGAAAAATTGGCCTCACCGAGCGCAAACAAGCCGGGCACCGTGGTCATCAAATTGTAGTCCACCCACAGCCCACCCATTGTATAATGAGAAGCCGGGTAGATCATCATTGGTACCTGGTAGGGGTCGTCATCTATGATATTCTTATACATATCAAAAAGGTTTCCGTACTTCTTTCGGATAGTCTCAACCCCGTCCCTTGCCATGGCCTCGCTGAAATCTAGATAAACCGCATAGCCGGTGGGACCTACGCCGTAACCCTGATCGCACATATTCTTTGCATTTCGTGACGCGACATCTCTCGGCACCAGGTTTCCGAAGCTCGGATACTTTCTTTCCAGGTAGTAATCCCTGTCCGCCTCCGGAATTTCGTTCGGTGGCCGTTTCTCATCCTTGTTTTTAGGAACCCATACCCTTCCATCATTTCTCAAGCTTTCGCTCATCAATGTCAGCTTGGACTGATATTCGCCCGAATGCGGTATGCACGTAGGGTGAATTTGCGTGAAACAAGGATTGGCCAAAAAAGCTCCTTTCCTGTATGCCTGCATCACCGCACTGACATTGGAAGACATTGCATTGGTGGAAAGAAAAAAGACATTCCCGTAACCCCCTGAGGCGAGTACCACCGCGTGAGCGGCATGCCGCTCATATGTACCGTCGATCAAATTTCTCACTACAATACCCGCAGCCCTGCCGTTGACCAAAATCAAGTCCACCATTTCCCTCCTCGGGAAAAGGGTGACCTTTCCGGCGGCGACCTGGCGACTCATAGACCCATAGGCCCCGAGCAACAGCTGCTGCCCTGTCTGCCCGCGTGCATAAAACGTACGTGACACCTGAGCCCCGCCAAAGGATCGATTTGCCAGCAACCCACCGTACTCTCTTGCGAAAGGAACGCCCTGCGCCACGCACTGATCAATGATATTGTTGCTGACTTGGGCCAGTCGGTAAACATTGGCTTCACGAGCGCGGAAATCTCCGCCTTTGATTGTGTCATAGAAAAGACGCCGTATGCTGTCCCCGTCGTTAGGATAATTTTTCGCCGCGTTTATCCCTCCCTGGGCAGCTATACTGTGTGCACGCCGGGGGCTGTCCTGGATGCAGAAGGTTTTTACGTTGTACCCCAGCTCAGCGAGGCTTGCTGATGTGGAGCCCCCGGCGAGACCCGTGCCAACAACGATTATCGTATATTTCCGTTTGTTGGCGGGGTTGACCAGCTTGGTTTCGAACCGGTGCCGATCCCATTTTTGTTCCAGCGCACCACCAGGGATTTTCGCATCGAGATCCATAAACTCTCCTCCCTATGCTAACAGATACAAAGTTAGCGGAATCAGGCCGAATCCTGCGCCGAACACTACGCTAACCACGATGCCTAGCACTTGAATGGGGACGGTGTATTTCACATGGTTGATGCCCAGGGTTTGGAAAAAGCTCCAGAAACCATGACTCACATGAACCGCCACCACGACCATTATGAAAATATAAAAAGCCGAATGGACAGGATTAGAAAACGCCGACGCAACAATTTCGTAAAGCGTCGTGCCCGTTCTGTCGGCCATCGTGAAATCCGCAAGATGAAAGATTACAAAACCTAGTATTATCAAACCAGTGTACGGCATCGTGGCAGACCCGATCGTTCTGCCTCCCGCGGACTTGTAAACATTATACCTGACCGGACGCGCCCTGAGGTTCAGGTAGAACAGAAGCAATCCCGTGCCGATATGCACAACCGCCAAAACAACCAAACCGATTTCGGCGAGAGTCACAAGGGGCCCCAGGGATTCAAGCTTCTCTACGTAGGCGTTGAATGGACCGGCGCCGATGTACAGCGTCAGGTTACCAAGCAAATGTACCGCCAGGAAACAGATAAAACAAAATCCAGTCAAGGCCATGAACAATTTCTTGCCTACAGGAGAAGAAATCAAATTCATGAATTTTTTAAAGCCGCCTTCATTCAGTACCAAGCGGAGACGACCGAAAGCGTCTCCCGGACTGCGAATAAAGTTTAAAGATTTTTGCACAGCCATTTTCAGACCTCCGGGAATTCTTGAAAGGCACAACCTGACATAACTCAATACCGGTGATGCAGCCGTCCGGTTTCTGCAGCAGCACCCTGTTTCTTTAAATGAACCTGGATCGCCATCAACGCAGCCGGTGTCACCCCTGAAATCCTGGATGCCTGGCCCAACGAAGCCGGCCTGACCGCGCAGAGCTTTTCCCTGGCTTCGGTCGTCAATCCGTGAATCGCATCGTAGTCTATGGCGTCACCCAATTTCATCTGTTCCATTCTGTTCAGCTTCTCAACCTGCCGCTCCTGTCTTTCAATGTAGCCTGCGTATTTAATTCTGGTTTCCACCTCCGTGGAAACCTGCGGATCCACCTTCGCCAGTTCCGGAACCAATTCGACGAGTTCATGGAAATCAATTTCGTTCCTCTTCAGCAGCTGTTCCAGAGTTGTAGGCTTACGGATCGGTGCCGAGCCCCAGGCTTTCATCTTCTCTTGTACATCAGCATCCGGTCGAATTTGCTCCGCCGAAAGTCTTTCAATCAAATTATGGATCTCTTTGCATTTAGCTTGAAACCGACTGTAGGCTTCATCCGGAAGCAGCCCCAATCTATGTCCTGTTTCCATCAACCTCAGATCCGCGTTGTCTTCTCTCAAGAGCAACCTGTGCTCCGCCCTTGACGTGAACATCCGGTAAGGCTCATTGACTCCTTTAGTTACCAAATCATCAATAAGCACGCCGATATAGGCATTTGACCTTTCAAGTACCAACGGCTTCTCACCTCGAACCTTCAACACTGCGTTGATTGCGGCCATCAGCCCCTGGGCGGCCGCTTCCTCGTAGCCCGAGGTGCCGTTGATCTGCCCGGCCAGGTAAAGGTTTTTCACCTTTTTTGTCTCAAGTGTCGGTTTCAATTCCATGGGGTCGATATAGTCGTATTCGATGGCGTAGCCCGGGCGCAGAATTTCTGCATGCTCAAGCCCGGGAACCGACCTGACCATTCTCTCCTGGATGTCCACGGGCAAGCTGGTGGGCAGTCCGTTTGGGTAGACCTCTACGGTATCGAGCCCTTCCGGCTCGAGAAAAATTTGATGGTGTGCCTTTTCAGGAAATCTGACGACCTTGTCCTCTACCGAAGGGCAGTATCGCGCTCCAACACCCTCGATCACGCCCGTGAAAAGCGGTGATCGCTCGAGGCCGCTCCTGATGACATCGTGCGTAGCGGTGGTCGTACGAGTTATGTGGCAACTAACCTGTGGAAGGGGTATTTTCAGGGTCCTGAATGAAAAAGGTACGGGAACCGCATCGCCTGCTTGTTCGTCCAGCCCGTCATAATCTATCGTGAGGCCGTTCAGCCTTGGGGTCGTCCCGGTCTTGAAACGCCCGAGTTTAAAGCCAAGCGAACCGAGCTCGGCAGATAAGCCAATGGAGGGTGGATCTCCCATGCGACCGGCCGGGAAAGTATCAAGGCCTATATGGATGCGCCCCCCGAGGAAGGTACCGTTGGTCAACACCACCGCCCGGCCGAAAAAGCGTTCTTTCAGTTCAGTCTCGATGCCCTGGATGCTTCCGTTTTTCACCAGAAGGCTTTCCACCATCGCCTGCCGGAGTGTCAGCATAGGCTGCTGCTCCAAAACAGACTTCATCCTCTTGCGGTAGAGGTCCATGTCGTTTTGAGACCTGGAGGCTTGTACCGCCGACCCTTTACGGGTATTCAAACGGCGGAACTGGATCCCCGTCTCGTCGGCGTTCATCCCCATCTCCCCGCCGAGAGCATCAATCTCCCTGACCAAGTGCCCTTTACCCAAGCCCCCTATTGCGGGGTTACAGCTCATCGCCGCCACGTGGTCCAGATTCACGGTAAGCAGCAGTGCCGGATGCCCCATCCTTGCAGCCGCAAGAGCTGCCTCACACCCTGCATGCCCCGCACCGACCACGATGACGTCATAGATTTTTTCCCGAGCTTCTCTCACATCAACCCTGTATAGCTTTATCCATGTTTTTGACTTCAAAGCAAAATTTGAATTCAATCACATAAATTTTCCAATCCCTGGAACCAGGCACAATCAAAAAATCAATCAGCGCTAAAATCAACTGAACACTTCTACACTCTCAAAACCAGCAGGTCAAGTGGGCATGGATTCAAACGGATTGCTCAGGACAATTGTGGCTTCCCTGCCGGCTCCCACCGACACGGTGGACAAGGGGACCCCGGCCAGTTCACTGACTGTTTCCAGGTATCGACGGGCATTGGGAGGTAAATCATCAATCGAGCGGGCTCCGGAAATATCCTCCCTCCAGCCCGGTAATTTCCGATATACAGGGGTGCAGGAGCCGAGCCGTTCAATACTGGCCGGCCGGCTCGAAACACGTTTTCCTCCGCACTCATACTCCGTACATATATTCAGCGAATCAAGCCCGGTTAATACATCCATCTTGGTGACCGCAAGGCTTGTAAGGCCGTTCAAACGAACCGAATCCTTCAACAAAACCATATCGAGCCACCCGCACCTGCGCTTTCTTCCGGTGGTGGCGCCAAATTCCTGGCCTCGGGTCTGGATGTAATCGGCGGTCTCATCATGCAATTCAGTGACGAAAGGACCGGAGCCGACCCGCGTGGTGTAAGCCTTTACGATACCCACAACGTGATCTATCCGCGTGGGGCCTATGCCGACTCCGGCGCAGGCACCTCCCGCAATCGGGTTGGAGGATGTCACATAGGGGTATGTCCCGTGATCCACATCCAGATGGGTCCCCTGTGCACCCTCGAACAAGACATTTTTGCCTTCCGAAACAGCACGGTCAATCTCTTTGGAAACATCGGTGGCAAAAGGCCTTAGGCTCTCGGCCATTTCACGGTACGAATCAACAATCCGATCGGCTTCGAGGGGTTCGGCCCCCAGCCAGCGGGTCAATAGAAAATTTTTTTCCTTAACGGTCTCTTGGACCTTGGTTTCGAAATCGTCATCTATCAAATCAATCAACCGTATACCGGTACGAGCGGCCTTGTCTTCATAGCACGGCCCTATACCCCTGCCGGTGGTACCTATTTTACCCCTGCCTTTGGCCGTCTCTCTGGCCAGGTCCACCGCCTTGTGATACGGCATTATCAAATGTGCTTTTTCGCTGATACCGAGCCTATCCGGCGTCACATCGAGGTTGATTTCCTTCAGCCTGGCCATCTCCTCCAGCAGAACAGAGGGATCTATGACCACCCCGTTTCCTATCAGGCATTTTTTACCTTCGTATAAAATACCGGAAGGAATTAAGTGAAAAATATGCTGCACGCCACCGACAACCAGTGTGTGACCGGCGTTGTTTCCGCCCTGGTATCTCACCACCAAATCCGCGGATGCGGTCAAGTGGTCCACGATTTTGCCTTTCCCTTCGTCGCCCCACTGGGTCCCAACAACAACTACATTAGCCATC
This sequence comes from Desulfatiglandaceae bacterium, assembly GCA_046498185.1. Taxonomy (GTDB): domain Bacteria; phylum Desulfobacterota; class DSM-4660; order Desulfatiglandales; family Desulfatiglandaceae; genus CAYXDR01. Next base: position 30,451 of record JAWOBE010000076.1, read on the forward strand.
TCTTTCTCCGGCAATAAATCCAAAAACATTAAAGCTCAGGTCGAACCTGAGATTACGCATAAACAGCTGCGCTCCAAGTCCCACCAACCACCCAGAACCTTCTAAACCCAAATCGTCAGCTCTGTCAATGCCTCGACCTGGGAAACCGTGCATAAATTAAAACAAAAAGCTAAAGATATTAAAGCAACCAATGCTAATTTAATCTATAGAATCAAATAAAAATAATCAAAGTGAGTTCAAATATTCTTCCCACTCGAGCGGCATAAGATATTTTTTCTTGTTGTTGCACTCCTTGCAGCAGGCGACTATATTGCCCTTCGTGGATTTTCCCCCCCGGCTCAAGGGAACGATATGATCCATCGTAAGGTTTTCCCGCCCTACCTCCCTGCCGCAGTAGTGGCACACTCCCGGCTCTATACGTCGGTACCACCAGTTTGTCCGCCGCAGTGACCGGGCTTTGTTTTTTTCCCTATTTATATGCTCTTCGTTCACCGTCCAAGTCTTTTTTCCAGGTTCCTGATCTTCTTCCTCACAGACTCCATATCGGGGTGATTCAATTCAAGGGCTTTCCGATATTGAAAAAGTGCTTTCTCAATACGATTCATTTTTGTATAAACATCCCCCAAATGTTCAGCGACGGTGGGATCCTCGGGAACCATCACAGCTGCTCGTTCCAGCTGGTCCAACGCTTCCTGATATCGTTTCTGTTTAAAATAAACCCACCCTAGGCTGTCCACGATATATCCGCTGTCGGGCTTAAGGGAGTGAGCTTTTCCTATCAACTGCTCGGCCTCATCAAGCCTGATGCCCTCTTCGGCCCACGTATAACCCATGTAATTAAGTGCGTCGGCATGCTCCGGATTAACTTCGAGCACCATTTCCATCTGATCGATGCAGGCCTTTTTATCTCCTTTCTTATCAAAAACCACCCCCAGTCGGAACAACAGCTCGTCGTTCCTGGGGTTGTACACAAGCCCTTCATGCACCACGGCCTCCGCATCATCATAGTTTTCCTGCTTCTCCAGCAACGTCGAGAGAAGAAGGTATAGTTCAGGCCTCTTCTCTCCGGCCTCGCGAAGTTGTTGAAGCACAGCCGTCGCCTGCTCCTGCTGACCGAGGTCATTGTAAATAAGCGCGATCTGCATCCTGGAAGGAAAATAGTACTCGGAGTTCTCGGACACCATGTTGAAATGGAAAACCGCGCGGTCTGTCTCACCGGCCTGTTCATAAGCCGTAGCCAGATAATGGCGGGATTTCGAATCATCCGGCGTTTTAGCCACCACTGCTTCCAGCTCTTCGACAGCCTGATCATACCTGCCCTGCTTCAGATAAACCAGCCCGATCACCTGCCTCTCGGGACCTCCCTCGTCTGTAATTTCCTTCAGGTGGTTTATATGATGCTCAGCAAGTTCATGCTTACCAAGTTCTACATACAATGTGATGATTCGCTCAATGGCGGCGGTGTCATCGGGATTCAGCGCCAGCAGACGCTCATAGACATCAACTGATTCCTGCAGTCTGCCGGTAACCTGGTAGAGTGTGCCCAGATCGAAAAGAACCGGGCCGATATCACCGTTTGACTCCAATGCCGCCGATAAGCAGGCTTCCGCTTGTTCATATTCTTTGAGCTGTAAATGAATCCGTCCGCAGAAATATTGAGCCACTGAATGATCAGGGTTGTCTTTCAGGAGTATTTCAAGGTGTTCCAGGGCATCCCGGTAACGCCCCCGCCTGGCTTCAAGATTGGCCAGAATCAGCCGGAGCCGCAGCTCTTCCGATGACCCAAGCTCCAGTGCTTCCAGATAGTGCTCGACCGCCGATTCATTATCTCCGTCGGTCGCATAGAGGTCTCCAAGAAAAGCATAAACTTCGGAGCTTTCCGGATGAAGCCGCATACATTCACGACCCTGCACGAAAGCCGCTTCAAGATCGCCCGATTTTCTGTATACACGGGCCAAGCTAACGCATAAATGCGCCGAAGACGGATCGAGTTCAACAGCCTGGGAGAGGAATAAAGATGCTTTATCAAAATCCTGCTCTGCCAATGCCAGACTGGCTGCCGAATAAAGACGGTATGCTTCGGCTACATCGTCTTTTTCGATGCGCTCCACGGCAGGTTCGTCAACAGCCGGCGGGACGATGTCCGTATTTTGAGGCGTAACACATCCGAAAGAGCCTAAAAGAACTGTGCCCATCAAACCCCAAAAACTCAATTCTAAAAAAAGCCGGTAAAAATTCATAGCTGCTCTCATAAAAACAACTTAGTTAAATGAGCCGGAGTACTCTTCTTCAAAATTAGGTATCTCTTCATTTAAATAATGCTTTATTTTTTTAATAATTTTTTCCTGAATCTGTCGAACCCTTTCACGGGATATACCGTATTTGTCCCCCAGTTCCTGTAACGTTACCGGCTTGTCCGACATTATCCTGTTGTCGAATATATCCAAATCTTTACCTGATAAAGTTTTTCTGAATTCTCCGAGCTTCTCGGACAACGTTACACCCTCTTGTTTCTCGGAAAGTTTTTCGTCGGCGCCCATCGCCGGGTCGGGCATCACGGAATCATAGGCCTCCCGGGAATCATCCCCCCCTACAGGCGAATTGAGGGAGACTTCCCAGCTACCAAGCCGCTGACTCATCTCGACAACTTCCTCTTCTTTCACATCCAGTCGCTCGGCTAAAAGTCGCGGCTCCGGGGCGAACCCTTCGCTGATTAATTTTTCCCTCTCCTTTGCCAGATTGAAAAAAAGCTTTCGCTGACTCTGGGTAGTTCCTATTTTAACCAACTTCCAGTTGTCCATAATGAATTTAAGCATATAAGCTTTAATCCAAAATGATGCATAGTAAGAAAATTTAATACCCCTATATGGATCAAATTTTTTTACTGCCTGAAGCAAGCCGAGATTCCCCTCCTGTATCAAATCCAGCAGATTTTTGGTCCAATAGCGGTGAAAGTCCATGGCAATTTTAACGACGAGCCTCAAATTCGACGTGACAAGGGTATAGCCGGCGCTCTCGTCATTCTGCTCCCTGAACCGTATTGCCAGTTCCTTTTCTTCTTCTCTTGAAAGGAGCCTGTTTTTCTTTATCTCCGACAAATATAACTGCAGAGGATCATACGGTACGATAGACCGGTCAACACTGGAAGGCACAGGAATGAAAGAAGATGCACCTGTAGAGTGCTCCTGCTTATCGGCAAGTTCTTCTATACTTTCTACCTCTTCAACTTCTCCGTCGTATATTTCGTCTGTTTTTCCCATATAAAACTACGCCAAAACTACCTTCAAATATTTCTTTTTTCCTGCTCTCAACAATATATAGCCTTCAACAACATCATCAATAGAAACAGCCTGGTCATAGACGGATATTTTTTCCCCGTTTATATACGCGCCTCCCTGTGCTATCAACCGCCGGGCTTCGGCTCTCGTCCTTCTCAAACCGGATTTCTCGAAAAGCATATAGGCAGGAATCCCCTTTCGTATTTCTTCTGAGGAAATACTGAAGGTAGGCATGGAATCAGGAGATAATCCATCGCCGCTTCCGAAAAGTAGTCTTGATGCATCCCTGGCTTTTTCGGCTTCCTTCTTTCCGTGACAGAGGCTCGTAGCCTCGAAAGCCAAAACTTCCTTTGCCTTTCTGAGTTCCGCTCCCTCGACTAAGCTAAGGGGCTCGACTTCTTCCATCGGAAGAAGCGTGAATAATGCAAGGAATTTCCGCACGTCTCTGTCGTCCTGATTGATCCAGTATTGATAATATTCATACGGCGAAGTCAGATCAGTATCCAGCCAGACCGCCCCCTTGTGGGTTTTGCCCATTTTAATACCGGAAGATGTAGTCAGAAGCGGAAAAGTTACACCATAAGCATCGGCTCCCTCGAGCCTTCTTATCAAATCAGTGCCGGCCAGTATGTTTCCCCACTGGTCGTTTCCGCCCATCTGAATTATGCAGTTGTGATCGACGAAAAGGCGCAAAAAATCGTATGCCTGAAGCAGCATATAGTTGAACTCAATGAAGCTTAAACCGGTTTCCAGCCTTTGTCTGTAACTTTCGGCTGTCAGCATCCTGTTGACACTGAAATGCCGACCGATGTCCCGAAGAAAATCTATGTAGTTCAGCCTGGTCAGCCAATCGGCATTGTTGAGCATCAACGCCCTTCCTTGTTCGAAATCCAGGAAACGTGAAAGCTGTTGTTTGATCCCGGCGGCATTGGCGTCCACTTCCTCTCGTGACAAAACAGGCCTTGCCTCTGTCTTTCCGCTGGGGTCCCCCACCAATGTCGTACCTCCTCCGATAAGGGCTATCGGCCGGTGACCGGCCCTTTGCATATGTACCAGAGACATTATCGGGAGAAGGTGCCCCACATGAAGACTGCCTGCTGTAGGATCAAACCCGACATAACAGGTCGTCGGCCGATCGAGCCTCTCACGAATCATCGCGGGATCAGTAGCCTGCTCGATAAAACCCCGCTCTTCAAAAACATCGAATACATTATCCATCTTTTTACTCCACAGTTTCCGGCAACCTCAACTTCACAACCTGACCGGAAGCTCCGAGGGCGCCAACCCTCTTTCCATTGAGTTCCAGAACAAGCCCCCCCGCATTGCCGATCAACAAATCAAACTTCCCACGGGCCTCCCACTCAGGCTCATTCCCCGGGGAAAATATATACTCCCTGGGTTCTTCACCATCTATGGATATACGCATCCAGGTCCTTTCCCTGACATACGCTTTCAGTGTCAAAGGCATTTTTTCAGTCGTGTTGTCCGCCTGTTCACCCACTTTGACTCCAGCCTGGTCAGAAACTTCGCCCGATCGAGTTTCAGACCCACGACCTCGCTCTTCCAATACCGGCGTGTCCAGCCCTGAAAGTTCTTCGGAAATGCCTCCCGGCACCGCAAAATCCGGTTCTGATATCGTTGACGCGCTCTCTTCGGTCTCGTTTTCGCTTACGGAGGCGACCTGAGGGACCTTCTCTTCCTCGGCTGAGCCGGGCTTCTCAGATTCAGGCATTCGAATGTTCCTGTCACTATCCCCCACAGGTGAAACGGGTTCTGTTTGAACTACAGGTGGAGCTGTATCTTCACGGTCAGAAGAAATTTCCGGCCCCACGCCCCCACGCCAAACCAGGAACAACCCACCGAAAATACCGGCAATCACCAAACACATCAAAAATATTGACGGTTTTATTCTTCTTCTCGGCTTTTTCGGCTGAATTCCGGAAAAGGGACTTTTCCTGTCCGGCAAGGCGTCGCTGTGCCGTTCGATCAATCCGGCCGCATCCAGGTCCAGCGCGCGTGCATAAGTAGCGATAAAACCCCGCGCCAGAGCCGGGGACGGCAAAGCGTCCCAATCTCCGCGTTCGAGGGCTTCCAGAAAACGAGGCCTAAGCCTGGTGGTTTCAGTCAAATCCCTGTAATCGAGATTTTTCGCCTCTCTTGCAGCCCTTAACCTGTTTCCCAACTCGACAACCGAGTTTTTTTCCGGGAAATCATTGTCCGAAACTTCAAATTCTTTATCAATTTCTTTCATTTTAATGTACTTTCAGAGGACAATTTTGATGTAGGCCTCCTCTTTGAGATCAGCTATCCACTTTTTGTATCTCGCGTCCATTTCCTTTTCGTAAAAAATGTCGTAGATCGCATCCTTTACTTTTTCAAAAGGTTTAACTTCTCCTTCGCTGCGCTCCAGCACCTTCAGGATCTGTACGCCTTCCGGCCTTATTATCGGTTCGGTTATCTCCCCAGGATCCAATCGCTCAATTTGACCCAGGATTTGCTCATCAAGTTCAGACCATGAAAAAACCCCCAGATCTCCACCTTCACCGGCCCCGGGCCCCTTCGAAAACCTTGCCGCGAGTTCAGCGAATGACTCGCCGTCACTCAGTTGATCGTGGATCTTTTCGGCTTTGCTGATAGTCGCTGCGCGTTCGTCGGAGTCCGCGGGATTCTTGAACATCAAAACGATGCCGGCAAGATGCACCTTACCGCCGGAAGAAAAAGATTCTTCGTTGGATTCGTAATATTCCCGGACATCCTCTTCCCTGATGATTATTCTCGATTTAACTTCAAAATTCACCAGCCTGTTCCGCTGAATGCTCCGCCGGAGATCGTCCCTGAGTTCTTCGAGAGAGGATTCCTCCCTCCGAAGGTTATACAGCAGCTCTTCATCATTCCATCCATTGGAGTGTTTGAGCCGTTCGACCGCCGCGTCGACTTCTTCCTCTGAAACTTCTATACCCAGTTCCTTGACTTTGGAAATAGTGAGTTTTTCCTCCACGAGCAGGTCGAGCACCCTCCGACGTATTTCTTCAAATCTTTTCCGGTCCTCCGCTTTTAATCTTTCCGGATCATTTCCCGTCAGCTCCCTTATGCTCTTGTTCAACTCATAGAGGGTCACCACATCTTCATTGACAAAAGCCACAACACAGTTTGTCACTTCTGCGTCGGCGCCGCACCAGCCGAACAACACGACAAACGAAATGATTACAAAACGGACAAAAACAGTTTTCATAGTTCAGTATCCTGCCTTATTTTATAAATCAAGATCCAAAATTTATAAGCTATCAGCACCACCTGAAAATGCAAGCACAAATTTCGCCGGCCTGATACCGTGGTTTTTCCGCCTGGAAAAGACACCTCGTTTCTCCCTGTTATTTATTGATCTCCGGCTTTTGTTCCTGCGTTGAACAAAAACCTGCCGCTTCTAATCGGAATCGATTTCAAAAGATGGGAAAACCGAGAAAAACTCCGTCTGTTTTCACTGCAAAAAATCAAAGTCTGCCAGTGCGTCTTTAACAGCAGGAACATCGGGGCGGGAACGAGCTACACCCACCCTCAACTTATACTGGGAATGCATACGAAACTTGTGAGGAGCTCCGGAAACCAGCGAAACAAACCGCTCCGAATCCATCGCCGCATGCGGTGCAAATGTCAGCAACAGGTTGCCGGGGGACACATCAAGTCTTGTAATGCCGTGTTTTTTCAAAAGCAGCCTGATGGACATGATATCGAGCAAATTGGTGACTTCCACAGGGGGTTGCCCGAATCGGTCGCGGATCTCTTCACCCATCGCCGAAAGTTCTTCAGGAGTTCGCACATGGCTGAGTCTCCGGTAAATATTCAACCTCAGGTCCATATCTTTTATATAACTCTCCGGAAGGTAAGCCGGCACATCCATGTTGACTTCGGGGTCCACATCCTCATGCCACTCTTCGCCCTTAAGTTCGGCCACAGCTTGTTCGATCAGCTTGATATAAAGCTCATATCCGACCGCCGATATATGACCCGACTGTGCGAATCCGAGGATATTCCCACCTCCCCGAATTTTTAAATCGTGCATGGCCAGATGGAGGCCCGCGCCCAGATGGGAAAAATCCATCAAAGCCTGCAGACGCTTTTCCGCATCCCTGGTCAAATTGGACCCATTTGAAAGCAGCAGATAGGCATATGCTTTTTCACTGGCGCGCCCCACCCTACCTCGGAGCTGGTAAACCTGAGCCAATCCCATACGATCAACTTCGTTTATAATAATCGTATTCGCCGACGGGATGTCCAGCCCGGAATCGATAATGGTCGTGCATACCAGGACATCTACCTGCCGAGATAGAAATTCTTTCATCGTCTGCTCGAGTTCCCTCTCCTTCATTTGTCCATGGGCGACCGCAAGCCGGGCTCCGGGCAAAAGACGCCGAAGGGAATCCGCTATCGACTCTATATTATGAACCCTGTTATGAACGAAAAAAACCTGCCCCCCCCTGCCCAATTCGCGCTCCACGGCGCCTGAAACGAGTCCCTCGTCATAGGAAGAAAGATATGTTTCGATCGAGAATCGATCCTGAGGAGGTGTCTCGATTACCGTCAGGTCTCTTACTCCCATCATCGACATATGAAGCGTTCTGGGCACCGGGGTGGCGGTCAGGGCCAAAACATCCACAAGCGAACGATACTTTTTGAGAGCTTCCTTCTGTTTGACTCCGAAACGCTGCTCCTCGTCCACGACAAGCAGGCCGAGATCCTTAAAGCCAACATCCTTCTGAAGAAGTCGATGAGTCCCAACCACCACGTCCACCACCCCGGAGCGAAGCCTGGCCATCAGTTCCGACTGTTCTGAACGGGTCTTGAACCGGCTGAGGACTCCGATCCTCACCCCGAACGGTTCGAGCCTCGGTTTAAAGGTTTCGTAATGCTGCTCTGCAAGTAGGGTAGTCGGAACGAGCACCGCAACCTGTTTTCCGTCGGATACCGCTTTGAAGGCGGCCCTCAAAGCAATTTCGGTCTTTCCGAAGCCCACGTCTCCGCAAATAAGCCGGTCCATAGGGCGTTCAGACATCATGTCGTCGAGTACATCTTCAATCGCCGTGACCTGATCAGGGGTTTCTTCGTGCTCAAAACTCGCTTCGAACTCTCTGAAAAAATTGTCTGGAGGAGAAAAGCCGAACCCACTGCGATGCTTGCGCAAGGCGTATAGCTCCACGAGCTGACGTGCGATTCTTTTGACCGACTTTTTTGCTTTTGTCTTGACCGTATTCCATGATCTTCCGCCAAGCTGGTCGAGCTTCGGGTCGCCTTCATCAGCCCCTGCATAAAGTTGTAGGACTCCAAGTCGGTCGGCCGGGACATACAGTTTGTCACTTCCAGCATATTCTACAATAACGAAATCGCCCACCCTGTTGTTCACGTTCATCGTAACCAGGCCACCGTAGCGGCCGATGCCGTGATCTTCATGTACAACGAAATCCCCTGGCTTAATCTGGCTGAAAGAAGACCATTTAATTCCATTTTCACTTGACCTGGAACCACGTGATACGCGTCTTCTTTTGGATCCGAAAATTTCATCTTCGGTGACAACGTATAAACCGATTTCGGGCCAGGCGAATCCCCTGGCAAGACTCCCTATGCAAAAATACAATCCTGTGCCGGCAGGTATATCACGCCAAGCATGCATGATCCTCCCGCCGGTCACATTATAATTCTCAAAGATATCCTTAAGGCGGGAAGCCTGCTTCTCGGTTCGGCTGACCACAACGACGCAGTCACCGGCGGTAAGTCGGCGCGCAGTCTTCTCGGCCAGCGGTGACAAAGACACCCTGCCCTTTGATGCCAGCCGGACGTCAAGTTCCTCACTGTCGTCCAAAAGCCCACTGATTTCAAGCGTGGGAACGCTGCCTCCCGCACCGTTCAAAGCCAGAGAATCGATTTCGACTTTCTGCAAGCCGTCGGTCTTGTTATAAAGCTCACCGGCAGCCACCGTGAGACCCTCGGTTTCAGGAAACGGTGAACCTTTTTCAGCAGCCTCCAATCTGAATCTTTCAACATCCCTCTCGAAGGAATCGAGGGTACCCGAAGCCGCCCGGTCGAACCGTCTCGGTTCCAGCGCCAGGATAATTCCATCACCGGGGAAATAATCGAACACCGTGTCGAGGCTTTCATAGAAATGCCGCAGCCAAGCCTCCTGACCCGGGAATCTTTTCTCCGTCTCGTGCGGCTGCGGAAGCCGACCCATAGACCTCGCCCGGCGGAGTCCGGCCTCGTCCATTATCACCTCGCATGCCGGCAGGATAACGACTTCATCAAGCATACCACGAGATCTCTGCCCGACCGGATCGAATCTTCGGATCGACTCTATGCGGTCGCCATTGAATTCCAAGCGGACCGGAAAGGGATATAACGGTGAAAATAGATCAATCACGCCGCCCCGAACCGAATAATCCCCATATTCTTCAACCAGTGGGGAACGTTCGTAGCCGCACGTTACCAGCCGTTCTATCAACCTGTCCCTGTCGGCTTCTTCGCCTGCAGCCAGATATTCCAAGGCATTTATGAAAGCTTGTTTCGGAAGAGTCCTGAAGCATAAGGCTTCGATGGATGTAACGACAACAGGTTCTTTGCCTTCTATCAACGAAAACAACGAACGGATACGCCGGGAAACGACCCGGCCGTGAGGTCTCAAACCTGCAAGAGGAGTAATATCGTATGGCGGAAACTCCTGGAGTCGGTCTGGGTAATCCTCGCCTGGCTTTTGGTCCTCGGACATGAAGAAAGAGAGTTCACGTTGCAAACGCTCGGCGTCTTTTCTTCCCGGTGCGACGACCAGGCATGGACGACTGATATTATAAAGCACCCGTGATATAAACCACGCCGCTGCGGAGCCTGTCAGCCCGTTTATTTCAACCCTTTTTTCACCATCCTCGATCCAGCCTCTGACTGTATCCAGGGGTGACCGCGAAACAGCCGTCAAACCCAGTTTACTCCTTGAAGCATTTGCCTGTAACACGAAGCCTCAAACGGCATGCGTCCAATTCAGCCCGCACCCCAATCGGCAGCGCGATGTTGTCCAAGCCGTGTCCGAGAGGCAAACCTGAAGCCACCGGAACCCCGGAATCGGCCGTCACTTCGCCGAACATTTTATGTATTGCACTTATATCCCCACAATCAGTGAACCCGCCTGCCACCAAACCGGCTATCCTCTTCAGCTGCCCGCCCAGCGCCAGCTGGGTAAGCATCCTGTCGATCCGGTAAAGCTGCTCGCCCCGATCCTCCAGGAATAAGATGCATCCGTCCAAAGCCGGCATGAACGGGGTTCCCGCCAAGTGACATATCATCGTCAGGTTTCCCCCGACAAGAAGTCCCTCGGCAGCTCCTTCGCGAATCACGGGCCCCTTAAGAAACATCGAAGGAGACGAACGTCCCTGGAGCAAATCGAGCAACCCGTCCATCTGGTTGTTTCCCTTTTCCGCACAGTCCCTGATCATCGGACCGTGGAAGCCCACGAGACCTGTTTCTCTCCACACCGATAACAAGAGCGCGGTTATGTCGCTGTAGCCCACGATTATTTTGGGATGAGAACGGATAAAATTAAAGTTTAACATCCCAAGAAGGCGCATTGTTCCATAGCCGCCTCTGGCACAAAGAACCGCTTTGACCTCGGTGTCCGTAAACATTTCGTGAAGATCTTCGAGCCTGCTCTCGTCGTCAGCAGCGAGATACCCTTTTCTCTGATACAGGTGTCGCCCCAGGCGGATTTTAAATCCTCTCGCTTCGATCAATGAAAGACCGACGGAGGTTTCAGCTTCGAAAACGGGACCTGCAGGCGAAATCACGCCTATGGTGTCGCCGGGAAAAAGCCTTCCGGGTAAAAGGTTTTTTCTATTGGGCATCGTATTCAACTTCCAGGGCCGTCCTCAAAATTTTTCCCTGTTACGCCGGTAGATGATCATCAAGCCCTCAAGGGTCAAAAACTCATCCACCCGGTGGACGGTTTCCGAAACATCGGATATCAACGGTGCAAGACCTCCCGTGGCCACCACCAGACAATTTTCGCCTGCTTCGGCCCACATCCGACGCACGATTCCGTCTACCAACCCGGCATAACCGTATATTATGCCGGCGTTCATGCAGCTGACGGTATCGGTCGCTATCACACGGCTTGGTTTCTTGAAAATTTCCACTCTGGGCAATTTAGACGCATGCTTGAACAAAGCTTCGCTGGATATGAAAACACCAGGCGCGATCACACCTCCTATGTATTCACCGCCACCGGTCACATAATCGAAAGTCGTTGCAGTGCCGAAGTCAACGACGATCAACGGCGCCGGATATTTGAAGAATGCCGCGACAGCGTTGACGATCCTGTCCGCACCGACTTCGTATCGGTTTTCGTGACGAATCTTGATCCCGGTATCCAGGTCAGGGCCTACCACCATGGGTTCGACCGAGAAATATTTTCCGGCGAATTTCAACACCGTGTCCAAAAAGGGTGGCACCACGCAGGAAACGATCACGCCTTCCACCTGCTTCATTCTCAACCCAGCGCATTGAAACAGGTTGCTGACCAGCACCGCAAGTTCATCGGCCGTTAACTCGCGCTCTGTTCGAATTCTCCAATCTGCAATGATACGATTCTCTTCGGTGACTCCGAGCACTGTATTTGTATTGCCTACATCAATGCAGAAAAGCATCATCCGCTCCGCAACCGAAAAATTTACACGTTTTAGATCTTCTCTCGCATCACCGAGTCAATCACCCTGACCGCATCGACTGTCCCAGCAACATCATGCATCCTTACGATACGGGCGCCCTTGAGTACGCAGGTAACGGCTGCGGCTATGCTTCCGATCACCCTTCCCGAAGGTTGAACGTCCAATATGTGGCCTATGAATGATTTCCGGGAAGGCCCGGCCAGCAGTGGCTTACCCAGCGCGCCGAGTTCGTTGAAACGATTGATGATGCTGAGATTGTGCTCGAAGGTCTTACCGAAACCGATTCCAGGGTCTAATATCAAGAGCTCTTCCGAAATACCCGCGGAAACCGCTCGTTTTACCGCATCCTGCAGGAAACCTTTGATCTCCCCCATCAGATTTTCATAGTGAGGCGCTTGTTGCATCGTTTCCGGACTGCCCTGCATATGCATCAAAACCACCGGTACCCTGGCGGCGGCCGCCACTCTGCCAAGGTTCGGATCAAAACGCAGTGCACTGATGTCGTTTATCATCGACGCACCGGCTTCGAGGGCGGCCTCCGCCACCTCGGCCTTCGTAGTGTCTATACTGATTGGAATCTCAAGACAGGCAGCAAGTTCACGGATGACAGGCACGACCCGCTCAATTTCTTCGCCAGAGGAAACACCCCCCGAAAACGGCCTCGTGGACTCCCCGCCGACATCTATTATATCGGCTCCTTCAAGAGCCATTTCTCGACCTCGGGCGACAGCTTCTTTCCGGTTCAAGAAAAAACCGCCATCGGAAAAGGAATCGGGCGTGACATTCAGAACGCCCATTACATGAGTCCTTTGATCCAGATCAAGCGTAAAACGCGACCATTTCAATCCGAAGCTCATAACAAAAGCCCATCTACCCCGTGCAGCAAAATCATGCCGGTTCCGCCTCTCCCTTGTTCCAGTCCGCGAACGCTTCCGGATTGCTCATTATCTCTTCGATGGCTTTACTGTCCAGAGTCTCCTTCTCAAGCAAAGCATGAGCCATCCGGTGAAGAGTGTTGATATTCTCTGTGAGAAGGCTGATGGACCGGTCGTATGCGGTTTTGACTATCTTAAGGACTTCGTTGTCTATTTTGCGTGCAGTTGATTCGCTGTAGTCCTTGTGCTGGCTGAATTCTCTGCCGAGAAATATCTGTTCGTCCTTCTTGCCGAAGGTCAAAGGACCCAGTTCATCACTCATGCCGAAATTGCACACCATCTTCCGAGCCAAATCGGTTGCACGCTCGATGTCGTTTCCAGCACCCGTCGTCTGGGTGTGCAGAACGATTTCCTCAGCTGCCCTGCCTCCCATGAGTATCGCAATCGTGTTAAGCAGATGGTCCTTAGGGTAAGTGTGCTTTTCGTCCACCGGAAGCTGTTGAGTCAATCCCAGAGCCCGCCCCCGAGGGATTATAGTCACTTTATGGATCGGGTCTGTCTCGGGGATCAGTTTAGCCACTATCGCATGCCCTGCCTCGTGATAGGCCGTCAGGTGCTTCTCCTGGTCGCTGATGATCATGCTTTTCCGTTCGGTTCCCATCAAGACCTTGTCTTTGGCATCCTCGAAATCCTCCATTTCCACCTGCTCTTTGCCGCGCCGCGCTGCCATTAAAGCGGCCTCGTTCACCATATTTTCGATGTCGGCGCCTGTAAATCCAGGGGTACCCCTTGCGAGCAGCGAGGGATCTACATCGTCCGCGATCTGTTTTTTTCTCAGATAAACACGCACGATCTGTTCCCTGCCCCTGACGTCAGGGGCGGGTACCACCACCTGGCGGTCGAACCTTCCGGGTCGCAACAGAGCTGGATCGAGCACGTCCGGCCGGTTTGTAGCCGAAATCAGAATGACGCCTTCGTTGGATTCGAAACCGTCCATTTCGACCAAGAGCTGGTTCAATGTCTGCTCCCGTTCATCATGACCACCACCGAGGCCGGCTCCCCTCTGGCGGCCGACTGCATCTATCTCGTCAATGAAAATAATGCATGGGGCATGTTTTTTACCCTGGACGAAGAGGTCCCTAACCCTCGATGCACCAACCCCTACAAACATTTCGACGAAGTCCGAACCGCTGATGCTGAAAAAAGGGACATCGGCTTCCCCGGCGATCGCCCTGGCAAGCAGGGTCTTCCCGGTGCCGGGAGATCCCACCAGCAGCACACCTTTGGGGATTCTGCCTCCCAGGCGGGTAAAACGCTTAGGATCTCGAAGAAATTCAACTATCTCATGAAGCTCTTCCTTAGCCTCTTCAACGCCGGCCACATCTTCAAAGGTGACTTTTTCCTGGGATTCGCTCATCAACCTGGCTTTGCTCTTGCCGAACGAGAGCGCCTTTCCGCCGCCCACCTGCATCTGTCGCATGAAAAATATCCATACTCCTATCAGCAGCAGCATGGGCACCCATGAAAGAAAAACATGAAACCATGAAGAATCCTCCTCAGGTTTGGCGGAAATCTGAACTCCCTTATTTATCAAGAGCGAAACGAGTTCAGCGTCCCGGGGAGCATAAGTCTTGAAAGGTCCACGGGAAGAATTACCCGTTATGTGGTTTCCCTGAATTGTAACCTGGTTCACCGCATCATCTTCGACCATCCTCAGGAAATCACTGTAACTGACCGAAAGACTCGTCTGGGTGGGCTGCTTGAACACCTGGAACAGCATCACCATCATCAGGCTTATCACAAGCCACAGGGCGAGATTTTTATAAAAAGGATTCAATTTCTGCGAACCTCCAGAAGCACATTGAAAATTCAATAACCCGTCCAGCCGGAAGACTTGACGGTAAAAGGCCAGGGAGGGGAATAGCCGTATGCTGCCCCATCGCCCTGGCCGGCACGTCTTTCATTACGCCTGGTTTCCACACCGAAAATCCGGAGGGTACCGTCTGTACCGTGAACTGCGGACATTTAGTGCATATTATAAAAACATTTTCCGGGAATGCCACAAAAAAAGCAATAATCACACCGCCCTGATCCGTCCTCGATATTTCTCATGGAGCAATTAAATAGCGGATTTAGAGCCAGCCCCGGGACTGTACAGCTACCGACAATTTATTGTATTATATCAAATCTTAAATTTTTTTTCACGGAGGAAATATGACGGAAGCGATTTTTTCAAAAGACGATATGGCTCAAATTTCATCCCGGGGGCTCAGTCACGAGGCCGTGCTGAATCAACTGGAGATATTTAAACGAGGCCCCCGCTACACACATTTGATTCGACCCTGCACATCCGGGGACGGCATAACGACGATAGACGAACACCGCCGCGGTCTTTTCGAAAATGAGGCCGATAAAAGCGCTTCCCAAGGGCGGTGCATGAAATTCGTACCGGCATCGGGCGCCGCCACCAGAATGTTCAAATCTCCGCTGCGTGTGCTCGGCCGACCGGAACGAGCCACCAGAGAAACTTTAAATATCCTTGAAAAACAGGGGTATAAAGCAGCCGCCGAAGTAAAAACCCTTATGGAGTCGATCGAGCGTTGCGCGTTTTACCCGGAGTTGAAACGGGTAATGGCATCGAAAGGTCTCGATATCGACTCCTCCCGGAAAGCCGGCGATTTCGAACCGGTCCTTCGGCACCTCGTCGGACCCGAAGGACTTGACTATGGCAATCTTCCCAAGGGGCTCCTGCTGTTCCACCGATACCCGGACGGCTCGCGCACCGCATTCGAAGAGCACCTGGTTGAATCGGTGGATTATGCTCAAGACAGCCGAAAGCACTGCCGCCTTCACTTCACCGTGTCTCAGGAACACATGGCCGGATTTCGAATTATTGCGGAAAAAGCTTCAGCGGAATACGGGCGATCCTTGACAGCCTCCTTCGATATAGGCTTTTCAACCCAGTCCCCGGATACAGACACGATAGCGGTTGACATGGAGAACCGCCCTTTCAGGCTCCCTGATGGAGGACTGCTGTTCAGACCCGGAGGCCACGGCGCACTCTTAGGAAATCTGGCCGCACTCGGTGGAGATATTGTATACATCAAAAACATTGACAACGTGGTTCCAGATCAACTGAAAGAGGAAACAGGCGGTTGGAAAAAAATAATCTGCGGGCTTCTGGTGGAAATACAACGCCGGGCGTTCGGCTGCCTGGAAAAACTTCTCTCCGGGGATCATAACAAGGAAACCATCGAATTCGCCGAAACGCTGTTTACCGAAGATCTCTCCGGCTATACCCCGGAAGGTTTTCACACATGGACGCTTGACCGAAAAGCTTCTTTTTTGATCGATGCTCTAAACCGCCCGATAAGGGTCTGCGGGATGGTCAAAAACGAAGGCGAACCCGGCGGCGGTCCTTTCTGGGTAAAAGAAAGCGACGGCCGCGTATCGCTGCAGATCATAGAATCGGCTCAAGTGGACCCGGACTCGGCAGAGCAGCAGGCTTTGCTTAAGCAGGCAACCCATTTCAACCCGGTGGACCTGGTCTGCGGACTCAGGGATGTGCATGGCAGGTCTTTTGATCTGGAAAATTTCGTCGATCCCGATACCGCTCTTATATCCAAAAAATCCCGCGACGGAAAAGATCTGAAGGCGCTGGAGCATCCCGGGCTCTGGAACGGCGGAATGGCCGGCTGGTTAACCGTTTTTGTCGAGGTTCCTCTCTCCACATTCAACCCGGTCAAGACGGTAAATGACCTCCTTCGCCCGTCGCATCAAGCGGATAGCTTTTAGCTTTTAGCTGTTAGCTATTAGCTATTAGCTATTAGTTGTTAGCTGTTAGCTTTTAGCTATTAAACGATAAATATTAAGTCATAACGATCAAATTATAACTTATAGCTAAAAAAATAATTAAATTATAAAAAGTCAAAACAACCCTGTCCCTCGGGGTCGGGGTCGCTGTCGGCGTCGGTATCGGACGTTGATCGGCGGCGTTTTCGACCCCGACGCCGATAAGGCGGGGATAGTACTTGTTACGAGGCCATCAAAACTGACAATAAATATAATTACAACTTTCCTCCTGAGACTGCGAGCAACTCCAGTTTTTCGCGGTCCAGAATGCGGATAGAGGCTCCATCTATGGAAATAAATCCACGATTGCTCATACGGCCCAGAATCCGGGAAAGGGTTTCAGGGATGGTTCCCAGCAATGCAGCCAGCTGGCTTTTGGTTATGTCCAGTTCCAGACTGCTTGCCCCGCCGAGTCTATCGCTCAGGTAAAGCATATAGGCTGCGACCCTTCCCGGGACCTCTTTGAGCGAAAGGTCCTCCACCATGCGCGTGAAGATGCGGAGCCTCACAGAAAGAACCGCAAGCATGTTGAGGGCGAGCTCAGGATTTGACTTTATCAGAGAAAGAAAAGCTTCCCGCGGGAAAAATAAAACACGGGCCGCTTCGAGAGTTTGTGCACCGGCCGGAAAGTGTTTCCCCGAAAAAAGCGCCACTTCTCCGAACGGCTCTCCAGGACCGAAAATATGAAGGATTTGCTCTTTCCCATCGGGGCTCAGCTTGAATATTTTGATCCTTCCCGATGCAAGTACATAAAAGCCATCTCCCTCATCGCCTTCGGAAAAGACAACAGTCCCTTTGGAAATCTCACGAATTACCGCTATACCCCCGACCTGGACAAGCTGACTCTCCGGGAGGCCATCAAAAAACGGCACCATCGATAGTATCCGCAGCAGGTTCATGTATTCTCCTGTGTGCATTTAACGCCAAAACACATTCAGCTCTCGCCACGCCGTCAGCCCAGATCGGTTGCATTTAAAATCTCGTCTATATCTTTACTTTTTTCACCAACTTTTGACCTAAGTCAAGGACTTGTTTTGCTGTTTTTGGAAATTATGTTTGAAAAGGTCCGCCGGCATCCGTCTAAATGACTGGAACTTTCAGCCGGAGAAAGGGGAATAAAAATGAAATGCCCAGGACAGGACAGCAGATATTGGAAACCCGGGGCAATATTCGAAGAACCTTGTCCTCATTGCGGGACAATGCTGGAATTCTTTAAAGATGATGTTTCCAGGATATGCAAAAAATGCGGGAACCGCATCGTCAACCCACATATGGATTTCGGATGTGCCGCCTACTGTCGACACGCGGCCAAATGCTTTGGCTCGTTGCCGCCCGAAGCCGTTGCAGGAAGAGATGAGTTGATCAAACAGCGCATAGCATTCGAAGTAAAAAAGACTCTCGGAAAAGACTTCAGGAGCATAGGGCGCTCAGCGAGGGCCGCTGCATATGCCGAACGCCTGGCCAGGGAGGAAAGCGGGGATACTGCGGTGATCACCGCCGCTTCCTATCTGATTTATGTAGATACCGGAGCCGCGAGGGAAATTCTGGAACATGTTGGCGCTCCTGCGGAAATGACCGATGAAATACTGGATATCGTCAGTCACCTGAACCAGCCGGGAGAAGATGGATCAACCAACTTTAAGGTTGTTTCCGATGCAGGACTCCTCTCACGGATAGAGGCTGAATTGAATTCGGCCAAAACACAACCCGGAAAAATCGACGGCCTGGTATCACTGTTGGTCACCGGCACAGGGGAAAAAATAGGCCGGGAGCTGCTTGATGAATTCGAAAACCAAAAAATTAACAATTGACGGCTTTGTAAGAAGTCAAAACAACGATGTCCCTCGGGGTCGGGGTCGCTATCGGCGTCGGTATCGGACGTTGACTGACGACCCTTTCGACCCCGACGCCGATAAGGCAGGCATGCTACTTTTTACTAAGCCATCACAATTAAAGGAAAAAATAAATGAAACAAATAAGAAAAATAATTAAGATAGATGAAGAACTATGCGATGGATGCGGGCGTTGCGTACCGGCCTGCGCGGAAGGAAGCATCAAGGTAGTGGACGGTAAAGCGAGGCTGGCTGCGGAGAACCTGTGTGACGGTCTCGGAGCCTGTCTCGGGGATTGTCCTAAAGGTGCACTTTCCATAGAAGAACGGGAAGCCGAGGCTTTTGACGAAGAAGCCGTTGCCGAGTACTTGTCCTCATCAGATTCTCAATGTTTTACCCTTGATTCAACCCCGCCTACGGCCTCTACAACGGCATCTACCCCGACCAAAGAAAAACCCCGGGGAGATTCCCGGCTGGGTCACTGGCCGGTTCAGATCAATCTCGTACCGCCCATTGCACCTTTCTTACAGGATGCCGACCTATTGGTGACCGCAGATTGTGTCCCGGTTGCCTATCCGAATTTTCATCAGGATTTTCTGGACGGGAAAGTTGTCATGCTGGGATGCCCGAAATTTGACAATAAAGCAGGATATTTAAATAAATTCACCAATATATTTAAAAGTGCCAGAATCAAAAGCATCACGGTTCTCAATATGGAAGTTCCGTGTTGTTCCTCGCTTCCCGGCATCATTAAAAAAGCTATTGAGGATGCCGGGGTAGCAATTCCGGTAACCGAGGTGATGATATCCACAAAAGGAGAAATTCTCCCGGAACGGCCGGATATCCCGCTCCGCTGTAGGACTTGACACAAGACCCCACTTTGCCTATTTTGAATATATTAAACGATCGCCGATTTCTCGAAGATTTTTCAACAGCGGGGAGGGAGATGAAGCATGAGGATAGTGTTGATCGGACAGGGACCTTTCGGGGCAAAGGTCCTGGAATCTCTTCTTGAAAAGGGTGAAAGCATCCTATGTGTTCATACCCCACCCGATCCTCCACGGGGCAGGACAGATCCGCTGAAGGAACTCACCCTTCAAAAAAGCCTGCCGCTGCGGCAGCCCTCCAATTATCGGGATAAAAACATCTTCGACGATTATTGTTCTTTTAAGCCGGAATTAACCATTATGGCTTTTGTCACCGCTATAATTCCACCCAGACTTTTTGATGTTCCAGTCAAAGGCGCCATTTGCTACCATCCTTCCATCCTCCCCCGCCACCGCGGTGCAAGCGCTATCAACTGGGCGATTATAATGGGTGATACAACCACTGGCTTGACGATTTTCCATCCGGACGGCGGCATAGACACAGGTCCGATATTGCTTCAGAAAACCGTTCAAATCAAACCGGACGACACGACCGGAAGCCTTTATTTCAACCACCTGTTTCCAATGGGAGTGGATGCCATCCTCGAGACCGTGGACATGATAAAAGCCGGGAGTGCCCTTGCGGTGCCTCAACCTGAAGAGGGCGCCACATACGAGCCTCCATGCGACGATCGAGTCGCCGGCATAGACTGGAGCAGGCCGGGCCGGGAGCTGTATAATCTCGTCAGAGGCTGCGACCCTCAGCCGGGTGCATATGCTTTTCTAAACGGTGAAAAAATCCGTTTTTATGATGCAAGGTTTAATCCGGAACCAGTTTCCACATCCCCCGGCACAATAACGGATATAACCCAAAACGGAATCGCAGTCGCGGTGAATGGAGGGGTTTTAACCGCCCGTAAAATCCGTTTTGCCAAAGCCGGCAAAATGGATGCTGTAGATTTTGCGGCCGATTACGGGTTGAAAGCAGGAGCCGTTTTTTCAAGGCAGCGGTAATGCAAATACCCCATGCCGTCGTATCTACTATTTCTTCAACACCACGGAGAAATCGCTTATGGAGCCGGAAGCCCACGTAACCGACGACACGCAAAACACCGGGATGGAAACTTCCGCGCAACTTGGAGGGAAGGTGAAACTCGAGGTTTACGGCGAAGAAATGATAGAAAAAATCGTTAAGCAGAGCGGAAACAGTGGCCGGGTTTATCTACCCCCAAACTGGGTTGGATGCCGTGTCAAAATAATAAAGCTCGGCAGGGAGCAAGAAAAGGAGTTATAATAACAGCGACAACATGCATAAATATTCGAGACTGGGTACGGGCCTTAAAATTTCTATTGTTTACGCCGACCTATCCGGGCAAATCCTTTTTTGAGAGGAGAAACAGTCTTTTATGCAAAATGTTTTGATCAGAGCAGCAACCCCCGCAGACGCCGATGCTATGAACCGGATACTCTCGGATGTATCGAGGGACGGCGCGCGGGTGGATTTCGAAAGAATAACCTCAGGGCGGTCATGCAACAAAGAAGATGCGAGCCTGGTCGCTGAAATTGACGGCAAGGTCGTCGCTTTCATGATAAGCTATGTGTTTGATGGCGGTTTCGGTCTGGAACGCAGTGCCTGGATCGCAACACTTGGGGTTTCTCCTTCGTGCATGGGGAAAGGCATCGGCACGTTGCTCGCCGAAAAACTTATGTCAATTTACCGGCGCAAATCCGTCAAGCACCTGTTCACCGCCGTTAGATGGGATTCAGTGGATCTCCTCTCTTTTTTCAAAACACTGGGTTTCTACCGAAGCGACTTTATAAATCTCGAGAAAAAACTTTAAGACGACCGCCGATTGGAATCTGCACGGATATAGGGATAAAACCGAAGATCCACTCTACAAGGAGGATTACACATGTACGTGGGTAGAATAATGCACAGGGAACTGTTGACCGTTCCTCCGGACACCCCGCTTGATAAGGCCCGGGATATAATCGCCGAAAGGGCCATTTCCCACCTTCTCATAGTCGACCATACAGGAAAATTGGTCGGTTTGGCTTCGGACAGAGATATCAGGCAAAGCTGGGCTTCGCCTGCGACTTCCCTCAGCAAGCACGAACTTAATTACCTGCTTGGCAAAATCAATCTGGGAATGATCATGGTGAAAAAAATTGTCACGGTAGGCCCCGAAACCACGATCGAACGGGCCGCGCTGCTCATGCAGCAGAATCGAATCAGCGCCTTACCTGTTCTCGAAAATGAAAAACTTGTAGGCATCATCACGACGACTGACGTCATGGAAGTTTTGTTGAGAGCCATCGGTATTGACGACGATAGTTCCAGATTTGTAGTCGTGGTGAAGGACAGGGTCGGCTGCATTGCCGACATTTCAAGAATCCTGAAAGAACAGAAGATAAATATTCGAAGCCTGGTAAGTCTTCCGGAAAAAGACTCCCCGGGAGTCTACCAACTGGTGATGCGGGTAAGGGCTGACGATAGGCAGAGGGCTGTTGAAAGTTTGGAAAAAGCCAATTTTCGGGTTTTAACCGGTTACGTTGACAATTTAGAAGAATTTATAAATTAAATCGAAAACTTAAAAAGACAAGGAGGAATAGAATGTTGCCGATAAAAAATATCCTCTGCCCTGTAGACTTCAGCACGCCATGCTATCAAGCCCTCGCACATGCCCGGGAACTGGCCGCCCATTTCTCTTCGACTGTCACGCTGCTGCATGTGGTTTCACCTATTCCGGTTATCCCCAACTCTACATTCCCTTCAGCGGCACATGTACCGGACCTGCTGAGCGAGATGGAAGAATCCGCCAGGCAATCTATAGCCGTGCTGGAAAAAGAGTTCGCCGGAGAAGGCATAAAGTGTAAAACCCTTGTCGTGCATGGTGCACCGGCCGATCAGATCGTGGCAACCGCGTCGGGGGAACACACCGAGCTGATAGTCATTGCCACTCATGGAATGACCGGATGGAAGAGAGTGCTTTTCGGTTCGGTGGCAGAAAAAGTGGTACGCTATTCTCCATGCGCAGTACTGACGATCCGTGCACCGGAGGAAGACGAGAAAGGCTCTTCCGAATAACCCGCCCGGGTGTTCCTGCCGTTGAGCAGAGCCCTGTATATCGAAGGCCGACGCCCGGGAAGGAAATATTTCATTCGGTGCCCGCGCACCTCGTTAAGGCTTTCAAGGTCGAGGGTGATTACCATCACATGCTCGCGCTCGCCTGTATGCGCCGCTAGAATCCTCCCCTGCGGATCGAGGGCGAGCGCCACTCCGGGGAAACGATATTTTCCCCCCGATGCCCCTGCCTGATTGCATGCTATTACAAAAAGACCGTTATCGAAGGCCCTGGCCGGCAGATGCCGCAGCCAGCTCTCCAATTTTTCTTCCGGGGAGCCCCGCGGGGAAGCATGAGGAAAAAAAATAACATCGGCGCCCATCAAAGCCATGCCTGTACTTAATTC
This sequence comes from Desulfatiglandaceae bacterium, assembly GCA_046498185.1. Lineage (GTDB taxonomy): Bacteria > Desulfobacterota > DSM-4660 > Desulfatiglandales > Desulfatiglandaceae > CAYXDR01. Next base: position 53,324 of record JAWOBE010000076.1, read on the forward strand.
AGGAAAATGAGATTCGTAGCATAGCTGAATGCCGTAAAAAATCGGCCCTTCTCGAAACAGGGAGATGTCCGAACCCGCCTTGTAAATCCCTGATTCCGGCGGGGGCAGGTGAGTTTTTCGATGCCCGCCGACGATACCTTCCGGAGAAACCACCACCTGGCTGATATAAGGTTTTTCCGTCTCCTCGGTTCCAGGTTCCACGAGACCAGCAAGAATCGTGCAACCGCATGCGGCCGCCGTCCGATGAAGACTCCGGAGAACAATTTCGTTTGAACCGGCGGCCGCAAGGGCCTCATCGAGGCCCTGCGGATACCCGGTCGCGGACAGCTCCGGAAAACAAACCAGTGACGCTCCCGCCGAAACCGCGCAGACGGTCAGCCTTTCGATCGCTGCGAGATTGTAATCCATGTCACCCGACTTGCAATCCATGCACACGGCTGCGACCGTGATGCCGGTCATAAGAATTTCCCTTCCATTTATTACTATTTCTTGCTGCGGTTCTCAGGCCTCAATGCGCGCACAGCCGCCCCGGCATGCCACATTTCAGAATTACGCATCTCGGTCAATTCCCCATCGAGTTTTTCACGGTAATCAGGCGCGCCGTTCGCTTTGAGAACGATTTCCGTCTCCTTTCCGGAGCGTACGCTTTCGTAAAGCCTGTCGAAAACCGGACTCACGGCGTCTTTGAAAGGCTTCGACCAGTCGAGGGCACCCCGCTGGGCGGTAACGCTGCAGTTGGCGAACATCCAGTCCATGCCGTTTTCATCAACGAGACGAATCAAGCTCTGGGTAAGTTCCTCAACGGTTTCGTTGAAAGCTTCACTGGGTGTATGTCCGTTCTTTCTAAGGCATTCATACTGCGCTTCCATTACGCCGGCAAGCGCGCCCATCAGCACTCCCCGTTCACCCGTCAAATCACTGAAGACTTCCTTCTCGAACGTCGTCGGGAAAAGGTAGCCGGACCCTATGGCAATCCCCAGGGCCAGCGCCCGTTCCCGGGCCTTGCCGGTGGCATCTTGATGAACGGCGAAGCTGGCATTTATCCCGGCCCCTGCAAGAAAATTTCTTCTAAGAGATGTTCCCGAGCCTTTCGGAGCCACCAGAATAACATCCACATCATCAGGCGCTATAACCCCTGTCTGGTCCCGGTAGGTGATTGCGAACCCGTGCGAAAAGTAGAGCGCATTGCCTTTTTCCAGGCGGAGTTTAATATCAGGCCAGGTTGCAACCTGGCCGGCGTCTGAGACCAAAAACTGGATAATGGTTCCGCGCTGGGCAGCCTCACTTAGCGGAAACAACGTTTTCCCGGGAACAAAACCGTCATCAACAGCTTTCTGCCACGTCTTGCCACCCTCTCTTTGACCGACTATAACATTTATACCGTTATCCCTCAGATTAAGAGCCTGACCGGGCCCCTGCACCCCGTAACCTAAAACCGCGACGGTTTCTTGCTCGAGCACCTCGCGCGCATGTTCCAATGTAAACTCGTCAGATGTTACAACATCTTCAACCACTCCACCAAAATCAATCTTTGCCATCAATAAGCCTCCTGAAATCAAATTATCCCGGCCGCTGGGCCGGGAACGAAAATCCACGGTTTCCCAGATACATGTGAAAATTAAAACCGCCTTATAATACCTCGGCCTTTACTATACATCCCGTGCAAGCGCTATCGTTCCGGTGCGGGCGATCTCCTTAATTCCGATATGTTTTAACAGATCAATGAAGGCCTCCACCTTGGCCTCGTTGCCGGTGACCTCTATTATATAATCGTCTGGACCCACGTCCACGACTTTTGCCCGAAATATATCCACATTCCTGAATATTTCAGCCCGCTGCCCCGACCTGGCCCTGACCTTCACCAAAGCCATATCACGCGAAACGATTCCGGTCCCTGTTAAATCATAGACTTTAACCACACCGATTAATTTGTTGAGCTGCTTCTTAATCTGTTCCACCACAGCTGCATCGCCCGTGGTAACAAGCGTAATCCTGCTTGTCTTTGGGTCCAATGTCTCCGCAACACATAGGCTTGCAATGTTAAATCCCCTGCCGCTGAACAACCCGACCACCGAAGAAAGAACCCCCGGGCTGTTGTCCACAAGCAAAGAAAGCACATGTTTTTCATCATTTGGATTATTCATTTTAATCCTGGATTTAAAATATTAAATTTATGTTTAAACCAGCAACATTTCTGTTATCGGCGCCCCGGCAGGCACCATCGGGTAAACACCTTCTTCCTTTTCTACCATAAAATCCATAACGACAGCACCGGGAGTCTCAAGTCCCTTCTTGAGCACGGGCACCACTTCAGACGGTGTAGCCGCCCTGAGACCAGTCGCCCCATATGCTTCCGCCAGTTTGACAAAATCAGGAGCATGCGACATTTCGGTGAATGAATAACGCCTCCCGTAGAACAATTCCTGCCACTGTCGGACCATGCCGAGGAACCCATTGTTAAGAATGACTATTTTTATCGCAAGACCATATTGAACAACTGTGGCCAACTCCTGGATATTCATCTGGATGCTACCATCCCCGGCGATATCGACCACCAACTTCTCCGGAAATGCGACCTGTGCGCCTATCGCGGCAGGGAAGCCGAAACCCATCGCACCCAAACCCCCGGAAGTTAAAAAACAATTGGGCTGGTCGAAAATGTAATACTGAGCCGCCCACATCTGGTTCTGGCCTACCTCGGTGGTTATTATTGCCCCTCCGCCGGTCAGCTCATGGAGCTTTTCCACCACATACTGAGGCTTTATAGCACCGTTTTGACTATAGTCGAGCTTTTTACTATTTTTCCACTGCTCGATCATCCCGAACCAATCCTTCCTGCGGCCCTCATCGATTTTTATCTCCTCAGCCTGGAGCAAATCGTTGAGCATTGCAAGAGTGGCTTTGCAATCACCCACTATCGGGATGGCTACAGGGACATTTTTTCGGATTGAGGTCGGATCGATGTCGATATGGATGATCTTGGCTTTAGGGGCGAACGTGTCGGTCCTCCCCGTGACCCTGTCATCGAATCTCACACCCACCGCTATCAACAGATCACAACCAGCCGACGCCATGTTGGCCCTGTGGGTACCGTGCATTCCAATCATGCCCAACCACAGCGGATTGCTTCCGGGAAAAGCTCCGAGTCCCATAAGAGTGGTAGCCACAGGGCATGCCATGGTTTCGGCGAGTTGTGTCAATTCATCACCCGCCCCGGACAAAATAACCCCTCCTCCGGCAAGAATCATCGGGCGCGCGGCTTTCTTAAACAGGCTCACTACTTTGTGAAGCTGTCGAACGTTCGGCTTGTAGGTAGGTTGATAACTCCGAAGTTTAACTTCTTTGGGAGGATCATAACGTGTAGTCTGCTGCATGATATCCTTCGGAAGATCCACCAACACCGGGCCCGGCCGTCCGGACCCCGCTATGTGGAAAGCCTCTCTTACCGTTGCGGCGAGGTCCTCGATCCGCGTTACCAGATAGTTGTGTTTGGTGCAGGGCCTGGTGATTCCAACTATGTCAACCTCTTGGAAAGCGTCGTTTCCTATCAGGGGTGTCGGAACCTGACCGGTGAAAACAACCAAGGGGATGGAATCCGTATAAGCGGTGGCTATGCCGGTTATGGTATTCGTCGCGCCCGGACCCGAGGTAACCAGGCACACTCCGACCTTGCCCGACGCTCTCGCATAGCCGTCAGCCGCATGCACGGCAGCCTGTTCATGACGCACCAGGATATGCCTGAGATCCGCCCTGGTGATTTCATCGTAAATGTCGATTACAGCGCCCCCGGGATATCCGAATATCGTATCCACGCCTAAATCCTTAAGTGACTGCAGAACAATCTGCGCTCCGGTGAGTTTGATGATGAATCCCTCCTTTCCGCTCTGCCTGCCTTGTTTATCCAGGCAGTTCCCTGTTCACGGACGTTGAACTTTCAACGCAATATGTGCAAGCAGTTCAACACTTTCTATTCGTTGCCGCTCGGCCGGTGTTTCAAACAACCGCCTTACAGAGACACCTCGCGCGCCGCCACCGACGGATTTTTCTTCATATGCTCCAGGCGGTTCAGTCCGTTAAGGTAAGCCTTGGCACTCGCGGTTATGATATCCGGATCGGCACCTTTTCCCAAAGCCACAAGCCCGTTTTCTTTTAGCCTCACGGTCACCTCCCCTTGAGCGTCCATGCCGCCGCTGATGGAATTGACTGCAAAACGCACCAAGGTGCTACCGGTACCGATCATGTTTGCGATGGTGTTAAACGTGGCGTCTATCGGTCCAACGCCGAACCCGGCGCTTTGCATCTCTTCGCCGTTCACCTTAAGTTTCACGGTTGCTGTGGGGACAGCCCCGGTTCCGCTGACCACATTCAAATATTCGAGCTGGTATATATCGTGCGCACGCAGGATTTCTTCCGCAACCAACACCTCGATGTCTTCATCCACAATTTCCTTGCGTTTATCGGACAGATCCTTGAATCTTTTGAAAAGTCTATCCAGCTCCTCTCCCTTAAGTTCATATCCCAGCTGCAATAGCTTATCTCTAAAAGCATGACGCCCGGAATGCTTACCGAGCACGAGAAAATTCTTTGTCAGCCCGACGGTTTCAGGCTCCATAATTTCATAGGTCATTCGGTTTTTGAGCATACCGTCCTGATGGATACCAGCCTCATGAGCGAAGGCGTTGGCTCCGACCACAGCCTTGTTGGGCTGGACAACAAGGCCTGTCACCATACTGACAAGACGACTGGTGGGGTAAATCTCCCTGGTTTTTATGCCGGTAGTCAAACCCAGATGTTCCTTGCGCGTAAAAATCCCCATCACCAGTTCTTCCAGGCTGGTGTTTCCGGCACGCTCGCCGATGCCGTTTACGGTCACCTCCGCCTGCCGTGCTCCTGCCCTGATCCCCGCCAGAGAATTTGCCGTGGCGAGTCCAAGATCGTCGTGGCAGTGAACGCTCACCACCACTTTATCTATGCCGGTAGTATGAGTGCACACGTAGTGAACCAGGTCGAAAAATTCATCCGGCATCGCATATCCGACTGTGTCCGGTATGTTCACTGTGGTTGCGCCGGCTGAAATCGCCTCTCCGAAAACCTTGCATAAAAAATCCCTGTCACTGCGCGATCCATCCTCAGCGGAAAATTCCACATTTTCGGTGAATCCTTTTGCATATGCCACTGCATCCCTTGCGGCCCTGATCACTTCTTCCCGGCTCATTCGGAGCTTGTGTTTCATGTGGATATCGCTTGTGGCGATAAAAGTATGGATCCGCGGCTTGGCGGCATCTTTCACGGCACCCCAGGCCAAATCAATGTCTTCCTTGCCGGCCCTGGCAAGAGCCACCACTTCCGCCTCGCGTATTTTTTCCGCCACCAGTTTTACCGCTTCGAAATCCCCCTGTGATGCTGCAGGAAAACCTGCCTCTATGGCATCCACGCCAAGTTTTTCAAGCTGGCCGGCCAGGCGGACTTTTTCCGCTGTGTTCATACTGGCGCCGGGGGATTGCTCCCCATCCCTCAAAGTTGTATCAAAAATAGAAACCTTTTCTTCCATCAAATATTCCTCCTGAACCGGCGCTGCATACGTCCGGTTTATATCTAGGTATATCAAATACTTAAAGCGAAATTACCGTCCGACCGGTCGGACATATCGGACGTTTACGGTTGGAACAACCTTTCGCCGTCTCATTTCCGCCGGAAAGGAATCATTTAAGGGCACGCCGCAGAAACCCGGCTGAGCGGGAATGTGCGGCGCTTGTCTCCTCTTCCTGAATCTGCGTTGAATTCGGCTTCTTTGTGCCGTTACGTTCTCTGGAGAGCTTATATTGGATGCTGTCCACCAAAGCCTGCCAGCTTGCCTCTATGACATTCTCCGAAACCCCGATAGTCGACCAAATTTCCCTGGGATCCCTCGATTCTATTCTCACCCTGACCTTTGACGCTGTGCCTGACTCTCCATCGATTACACGAACCTTGAAATCGACAAGGCCCATCTCTTCAATTTCCGGATAAAACTTCGTGAGAGCCTTCCTCAGAGCATTATCCAGAGCGTTTACCGGCCCGTCACCTTCCGCCGCAGTGATTTCCTGGTCTTCTCCGACCGAAATTTTTATAGTCGCATGACAGGATCCGGGTCCGGAACGGTTTTTCTCGGTGGTCACACGGAAGGATTCCAGCACAAAAGGCTCCTCGAACTGCCCCGTCACCTTCTTCATCAGCAACGCCAGGGAACCTTCGGCTGCATCGAACTGGTAGCCTCCTTCTTCAAGCCGTTTGATTTCGCTCACGATACGACTGCTGTCAAATCCGTTCCCCCCGAGCTTAATGTCGAGTTCCCTTGCCTTGTAGGATATATTACTTTTACCGGACAGATCCGATACCAGCACTCGCCTGCGATTACCGACAATTTCCGGGGCAAGATGTTCATATGCCACAGGATCTTTTTGTATTGCGCTTACATGGATGCCTCCCTTATGAGCAAACGCGCTCTTCCCTACAAAAGGCTGCTGATTCAGCGGGGCGACATTGGCCACTTCACTGACAAACCGCGATAGTTCGGTAAGATGCCGGATTGATTCCGATGGAACGCATGAATAACCCAATTTTGCCTGCAGATTGCCTATCACCGAAACAAGATCTACGTTACCGCATCTTTCTCCATAACCGTTGATTGTACCTTGGACAAGAGAAGCACCGCAACGAACGGCTGCAAGAGTGTTGGCAAGTGCGAACCCGCAGTCATTATGGGCGTGGATTCCGAGGGGAACTTCGAGGTCGGCCGCGGTCTCTTTGAAAATACGTTCCAGGTCCCAGGGCGTAGTACCGCCGTTTGTATCGCAAAGCACCACGACATCCGAACCTGCGCTCATGGCGGCTTCAAGTGTTTTGAGGCAATAGGCCCGATTGTGAATATAGCCGTCAAAGAAATGCTCTGCATCGTAAATTACCGCAAGACCTTTTCTTTTAAGGAAATCAATTGTTTCATAAATCATCGAAAGGTTTTCTTCCAGGCTCACGCCAAGGATGCGGCTGGCGTGAATTTCCCAACTCTTTCCGAATATTGTGACAGTATCGACGCCGCTTTCGAGAAGCGATTGAACTCCGGCATCCTTTTCCACCGATGAATTCGCAAAACGTGTGCTGCCGAATGCAACCAGCCGTGCGTTCTTGAACTCGGCATTTTTCATCATTTCAAAAAAATGCATATCTTTCGGGTTAGACCCGGGCCAACCGCCTTCGATAAATGAAACCCCAAACTCGTCCAGTTTGTATGCAATCCTCGACTTGTCTTTAGCCGAAAGAGTGATCTGATCCCCCTGGCTGCCGTCTCTCAATGTCGTATCGTATATTTGTATTTCTACAGACTCGGACATAGCATGCCTCCAGACCGAAAAAAAACCCGCTGCCAGGAGGCCTGGCAGCGGGTTCAATTTTTTTTATGGGTTACGCCATTACCAGGCCTCGGCGTGTCAGATCGACACCAATAAGGAGAAGCAACAGAGAAGCAAGTATCCCTGTTGCGCTGCTAATGACGATAATACTGAGGGCTTCGAAATGCATCGTCCTCTAGTCACCCCGTTGAACTTCAAAATTAATAATAGAAAAACATAATAAAGAAAGACATCCCAATAGTCAAGAAATTTTTTCTACACGCAATATGACCTTCATCTATTGCTGTGTAACCCTGAATACTTCCTCTATTGTCGTCACGCCTTCGAGGACCTTCATCGCTCCCGCCTCTCGAAGGGTCACCATACCCTGCGCCACACCCTGTGATTTGACGGCGCCGGCATCGGAGCTTTTGAGGATTGTTTTTTTTACTTCATCGGTCATCATGAGAAGCTCGAAAATCCCCGAGCGTCCGTGGTATCCGGTGTTCATACATGACGGGCACCCCACGCCCCGATAAAAGACCTTCCCTTCCACCATTTCCGGTGTCAATCCAATACTCCGGTATTCGGCCTCATCCGGCACATAGGGAACTTTGCATTCGCTGCAGATCACACGGACAAGCCTTTGTGCCAATATCGCTATGACCGACGAAGTAACAAGAAAAGGCTCAATACCCATATCTATCAGCCGAGTCACTGCACTGGCGGAATCGTTCGTGTGCAGCGTAGAAAACACCAGGTGGCCGGTCAGGGCCGACTGCGTGGCGATTTCCGCAGTTTCCAGATCCCGGATTTCTCCCACCAAAATTACGTCCGGGTCTTGTCTCACAATAGAGCGAAGGCCGTTTGCGAAGGTCAGGTTTATCTTGGGATTAACCTGGATCTGACCGATACCGTCCATCTGGTATTCCACAGGATCTTCGATCGTAATAATGTTTATATCGGGTATATTTATTGAAGATAACGCCGCGTAAAGAGTCGTGGTCTTGCCGCTGCCGGTGGGTCCGCTCACAAGCATGATGCCATATGCCGAGTGGATCAACCGATCGAAATTAAGGCGCATCGACGGCGGCATTCCCAAATCCGATACATTCAACAGCACTGAAGTCTTGTCCAACAAGCGCAGCACGACCCTTTCGCCGAACGAGGTGGGAATGGTGGAAACACGTATGTCGATATTCCTTCCTGCCATACGGATCTCAATGCGTCCGTCCTGGGGCAGACGCTTTTCTGCGATGTTCATGTTGGCCATGACCTTCACCCGGGATATCAATGCAGACTGTATCCGCTTGGGAGGGGAAAGCTTATCATACAGAATCCCATCCACGCGGTAGCGGATTTTCAAAGCGTGGTGTGAAGGTTCGATATGGATGTCACTTGCACGGGCCTTGACAGCCTGGGACAACATAAGATTCACAAGCTTTACGATTGGAGCGTCACTGGTATCCTCCAGCAAGTCTCCTGTTTCCTCGATCTCGGAAATAATTCGGTCCGTGTCGTCCTCGTGCATATCCTTGACAACCTGTTCGGCCGAATCCCGGTTTAAATCGTAGGCATAATTTATCAGAGAATTAATTATACGGGCCGGAGCCAAAGCGACTGGAACATCATCGAACCCCGAGATCAACCTAAGATCGTCCAGCGGCTGAAACAAAAGGGGATCGTTCACCGCGATGAACCGTTCGGCTGTATTCAGAACCGGAAACATCCGCCATCTTTTCAAAAACAAAATCGGCACCTGCTCCGTGAAATCCGTATTCAGGCCTTCAGAAGCGATCTCTTTAACGAAAGACATAGAAAACTGAACCGCTAGAGCCTGAAGCAACTGTTCTTCGCTGATGAGATTTTGACGCATCAGAATCTCACCGAGCCTGCCGCCTTTGACGTTTTGAAGGGAAAGAGCAGATTCCAAAGCCTCTTGATCAAGTCCGCAGATTTCAACCAATATTTCTCCAAGCAGCCGGTGAGTCATGCATCAATCCTCGCCTGAATCCATATTTTTGAATATTTTTAAAGGATCTGCAGTCGGCTTCATATTAATGGTCCCTTCCTTTATGCGGTCTATATGCTCCCGCTTGATATCGTGGAGTACCTCGGCGTCCTCCTGGTTTTCGACTATGTGAGGAGTCAAAAAAATAAAAAGGTTCTGTGCTTCATTTCTCCTTGAAGTAGACTTGAATGCCCAGCCAAGTCCGGGTATGCCCCCAAGACAAGGAACTTTGTAATCCGAACGATTCATCAATTCATCTATCAATCCACCGATCACTATCGTATTCCCATCCTTGACGATGACTGTGGTTTTGGCCACCCGCTTCAATGTAGTAGGTCTGGCCTTGTCCGTGTCGTCGGTTACCTGTGAAACCTCCTGTTCGATTTTGAGCCGCACGAATTTTTCCCTGTTGATCTGAGGAGTAATCGTCAGCGTCACACCGACATCCTTGTATTCGTATGTACTATAATCCCGTAAAGTATCAGTGGTTTCAGCCCGGGTTTGAAAAGGCACATTTTTAACCACCTGTATCTGGGCTTCTTCATTATCTGTTGTCATTATCTGGGGGGTTGATAAAATTTGAACCCCGTCTTCGGTCTGCATAACGTTTATTACCGCACCAAGGGTTTCAAAGGTAACGCCCCCTATTTCGATAATATTCCCTATTACTCCGAGGGAAAAGCCGCTCGGCACGCCGGTTGCGTCGAGAATCGGCGTTGGAGGCTTTGAAGCGCCGAATGAAATTATCTCACGTCCCTTGTGACTGCCCGTGTCATCTCCAATTCTCCAATCTGTGCCGAGTTTGAGATCCTTATTAACGCTGACTTCCATGATCAGAGCTTCTATGTAAACCATACGCCGCGGGATATCCAGCTGCTGGATGACATTTTCGAGCACCAGGTAGTCTTCCTTGTTCGCTGTAATAACAAGTGAGTTGGTGGCTGCATCGGCAACGATTTGGACCTCTTTGGAAATCACCGGAGCCTTCCCCGGCTCAGTCGAATCCTTGCTCTGCTTCACCGGTATGGCCATTAACACTTTCGTCAAATCCTCGGCGTTGGCGTGCTGAAGGTAAATAACCCGAATATCTCCCTCCCCCGGAGGTGTCTGTTTATCTACAAGGGCCACCAGTTCCTTTATGCGGCGGATATCTGATTCGGAAGCCAGAACGATCAAAATGTTGGTGCGCTCATCGGGTACTATCTTTATAGCCACAACGTCCGCCTGTCCTTTCTTACGGGCTTCCTGGGCGGCGCTCTGGAATAATGTGTTCAAAGACCTGGCCAGATTCGACGCCGAAGCGTATTCCAAAGGGATAACCGCCATCATTTCCCCGACGCCCTCTACGTCTATGGCCTTTATGATCCGAAGTAACCTTTGGACGTTGGACTGCACGTCTGCAACAATCAGTGTACCGGTCGGAGGGTAGGACACGACAACGCTGCTCTTTGAAACAAACGGGGCAAGTATGGCCTTAACCTCCTCGGGATTGGCATGAGTGAGGGGGATCAACTGGGTGATCACCCTGTCATCCCGCTCGCGCATCTCCGGAAAAAAACTCGTCTCGACGTCCTTGGCCCGGGCATCGACAGAAGGCACAATTTTTATTATGCTTCCTGCCTGGACCGTGGTGAAACCATTCACTTCAAGCACCGACTCGAAAACTTTGTAAGCCTCGGATACGGAAATCTTGGTTGGAGAAATCACAGTCACCTTGCCGCGTACGGCCTTATCGACGACAAAATTCTTCCCCGTCAATTCGCTGATGAACTTGATAAAAAGCAGGATGTCCACATCGTCGAAATCGATGGTTACAAAACGCTCGGAAGCTGCATCCTCAGCAGTCTTTTTGGTGTCACCGGCCACCTTCTGTGTGCCGGCATTTGTATCCCGGCCAGGTGTATCGGTACCCGCAGCGATTACGCCTTCTCTTCCGGCAACCCTGGCAGCCTCTGCAGAAACCGCGCAGAAAAACAACGATGCGCCAAAGGCAAGCAGGCAGGCAACAGGAATCCCAGTCTTTAAAAATCTTCGCATTATTAAACCCACGTTAAAAAGATGAATAAAAATAAATGATGACCTTGCAAAAGTCTCATCCTTGCGTTATCGGCGTCGGAAACGCACCAACACCAACACTAACACCAACCAACAAACGATAAAATTTTTTCCTTCATCACTGTGAAGATGAAATAACCTTTTCAAATTCCGGTATATGCCTTAGTCCCGCCAAGTCCTTGTCATCAAGAGCCCAGCCGCGAGCCTTCGGCTCCAGGTTGATCACCCGGGAAAGTGCGGCCAAGGCCTTCTCGTTGCGCCTGGTTAGAGCATAAACACATGCAAGGTTATAGTAAGCATCCGGGTAGTCCGGACTCATAGCGGTGGCATCCAGGAACGCCTTTTCAGCTGCAGTATAATCCTCAAGTGCAAGATATACCACGCCAAGATTATTTTTTGCCTGGACAAAGCGTGGATTAAGCCTGCATATCTCTTCGTATAAAGGGCCTGCTTCTTCCAGTTTTCCAGCCTGCTGAAGTACCTGCGCCATCCTGAAAAGTTTTAAATCCTCCACAGCACGTTCAAGCTCAGGCCTGGCATGCGGCAAAACCGTAGACGACACAACACCCGTTCCCGAGGAAGACACATTTGCCGGAGGGTTCAAAATTTCCGAACCGGAGTCCCGGGAAAATCCTGATTTGGAAAAAAAATAAACTGCGAACATAAGACAAACGGCCGCGGCAAGACCGCCTGCTGTAAATAGAAACCTTCTGCTTTTACGCCGTCGGCTCCCGGCTGAGACAAGGCAACCGGCCTTAACGGAAAGCCTGGTTTCCCTATCCCTTTCAGCCCTTCGCAACGCCTCATGAATCGAGCTCACGGCAGGGCTCCTTTTTTTCGTCCGGTTTTACCATCTCGAGAAGTGTGAGAGTCCGAGGTCCTGCCAGGCCATCCGGCTTTAGGCCCGTATCTTGCTGAAAAAGCCGTACTGCTGTCATCGTAGAGTTACCGTATCGACCGTTCATTTCGTTTTGATAACCCAATTCATTGAGTGTTTTTTGTATCTCGGCAACCTTGGGAGAGATCGATCCAATCGAAAGCGTTTCGGTTTCCATTTCCCCGGATACAAGCCAGGACACACTGCTGCTCCAGTGATCAAGCATGAATTCCCTGGTCACGGACCGCTCCTTCCATTTTGCATCCAAAAGCACGGCCTCGGCATCCTCATACCGAACGACTACAACATAGAATTCTTGATCGTCTTCACGGTCCGAAGAATCGATTCGTATCCTGAAAGGCTTTCTGAAAAGAAGCTGAAACTCTGGAGGAACCTGAAAATGGACAATACGAAGACCTGATTCGTTTTCGAGACTCTCCGCACTTTCGCCAAGGAAAAGCAACCCTGCGGCACTGGCAGGCCCACCAAGATAAACATCAAACATTTCAGGTTGCTCCATCTCCTGACTGTCGGGGGTGGCCTCGACATCCTCCGAAGCTAAAACCTCGATCCCTACCTCCCCGGCTTCCCCTGAAATTTCATTTCCGGCAGTCGACGCAGTCGAACCAGGCCTCCGACCAACATTCGAAGAGAAAGATCCTGCTATGTCCTCCATGTTTTGCCAAACAACCCAAGTCAGTATCAGCAGCAAGCTTACAAGCAACAACACTTGCTTTGAAAAAATACTCCCGCCCGTCCTGTTATGGTTATTAGCAGGCATTCCACCCTGCAAGTCCTTCACTGCATCGGAAACTATTCCTCTTTCCACCGTAAAGGTTTCCCGGGCGTAGGCGATCAACAGGGCACGGTCACATACCGCATTAAGCCTCCGCGGATTCCCTCCCGAAAACTTATATAATTCTCCAATAGCGCTTCCGGTGAAGCGGACCCTCCCACTCCCTCCGGCTACAGCGAGGCGATGTCCGACATAACCCGCTACATCCTTTCGTCCGAGGGGTTTTAAATGATAGCGAACGGCTATCCTTTCATCCAACTGCCTGAGGGAGGGAGACGCCAGGATTTCCGCCAATTCAGGCTGACCTACCAGCACGATCTGGATAAGTTTTTCCCTTTCGGTTTCAAGGTTTGACAGCATTCTCAATTGCTCGAGCACAGGGTGGGGAAGATTCTGCGCCTCGTCAATCAACACCACTGCATTCCCTCCAAGGCCGAAATTTTCCAGCAGGAAAACGTTCAAATCATCCATAAGCTTTTTTTTACTCAAAACGCTTGTGCCAGGGGCTATGCCGAATTCCTGATTAATCTGCTGAAGCAGTTCCAGCTCGGTGATAAAAGAACTAAAAATGAGGGCTGATTTTGTAAGTTCGCCGAGCTGCCTGAGTAAAGTCCTGCACAGAGTCGTCTTCCCGGTCCCTATGCCGCCGGTCACGGCAATGAATCCCTTCCGTTCATTGATACCGTAAAGCAAATGGTCGAGAGCCTCCTTGTGATACCCACTTAAATACAGATAGCGAGGATCAGGTGTCAAATTGAACGGATTTTCGGAAAAGCCAAAATAAGAGTAATACACGTCCTGACCGAAATTTTAAGGTTGACGAATTCGTAAAATGTACCATCTAAGCCTTATCGGCGTCGGGGGTCGGGATCGGTATCGGTATCGGGGTCGAAAAGCCGCCGATCAACTTCCGATACCGACGCCGAAAGCGACCCCGACCCCGAGGGGCATGGTTGTTTTGACTTCTTACGATGCCATCAAGGTTGACGAACTTGCAATAAATCACAAACAGCTTAATTCCGTCCTTTACGGAAACGTTATATCGGTTCATCTGAAAGAATACCGCAATGTCTGCAACCGCCCGCGCCTCATAACATCCACGGATATGTCCGAACCGGATTTTAAACTATTATAAAAGCTTAAAATGTCGTTCGGGCTTTTAATTTCCCTTCCATCCACACCCTTTACCACATCGCCGTTTTTCAAACCCAGGTGGCCAAAGATTGAATCTTGGCGGATATGACTCAAGACAAGGCCATCAGGCAAACCATCACTAAAATGAGGCCTTACCCTCACCTGGGTTAAAAGCTGATTGATATTACCAAGAGAGTTTTCTACCATTTCACTGCTGACGGGAATCGTCGAAACGTCTTCTACGACCGGGGCGACGTCTTCGTTGCGCAAGGCGGCCCTGGCCTGAGCAGCTTCATCCATCGTGAGCTTTTCGTACTTCCCGCCGATATTCAGAATCACTTCCCCCCGCCGAATACGTTCGACAACAGCGTTTTGAACGCTGTCGCCAACCCTGAAAAGCCCCTGCTTCTTTCCAGCTGCTTCTTCTATAACGGCATAACCTGTGTTATCGTCCCCCGACACCGTTCCCAGCAACGAAATTTTTAGAGTTGTAAGTTCGATATCTTTGAACTCTTCCTCTTGCACCTCTTCGACTCCGGCAACCTGATCGACGGACCCGAAAAGATTCCGCTTGGTAATTACATCGTAGGATTCCTGGGTGCGGGTTTCCAAAACGCTGTCTCTTGATTCGGAATACGCCAGTTCATATTTCGGTTGAACATCGTTGATGCTGGAAAGGATGCCCCCGTAAAAGAGTTCAACTCCCATAAAAAGAACTCCAGTAAGTGCAACTAAATTCAATAAATTATATAATATTGATGTCATTTTAGACCAAAGTTAAATCACGGTGACAACAGGCTTGCCTATTGTTCCTGTTACAGAAAAATTCAATCTTCCTCGTTTCAGTCGCTGCCGAACATAATTCAGTCTATCTGGAAGACCTTTACGGGTAAAAAAGGAGGGGAAAAGCTCAATCCACCCCTGGAAATCAAGTCGGCTCCCCAATAGGCCCGATTCCAGGGATGCAGTGCCGGTGATGCTTCCGCGATAGTCCGGGCCTTCAATATCACCGGTCACCAGGTTGAATTTTCCTTTAATCAAATCACCGGCTAAAATCACCCTCGAAAAATTAAGCGTATCGAACTCCAGGAAAACCTGGTCAAGTTCGACATTTCCTTCATTCGCAACCAGCTTTATTCGGCCATTACCGGCCCGGAGATTCCGAGGTTGACCGTTAAAATTAACAGTGCCTTCGAGCATCCCCTGAAGCCTGAGTCCAAGAACCTCCTGCAGCACGGCGTTTTCTTCCAGTTTTATGCCGTTAAACTCCATGTCAAGACTTATATCACCCTTCAGCTGCGAATCGGGGAAACTGACTCGACCCGAGATATTTCCCCCATATGCTTCGCATTGAAGCTTGGCTGCCGGTATGCCGCGCAAAATTTTGCCCGCTTCAGGCCTCACTTTCAATTCCGAAGTCGAGAAAAAAACCTTTTCAGGCAGGTCTCGATAATTCAGGCGAAGGTCCTTAAAAACAAGCCCGGGAGGCAATGCAGGCTCAACAGAGCCGATCCTGACATCCACCGACGCAATCCGATTTCCAACGCCGGCTTCCACGTAGTCCCTGACGGCATCGGACGGGAATCGATTATAGAAGAAGAAAAGCAACACGGCTAAAGCATAGATCCCATAAAGGAACAGAACCCGTTTCCGAGGCTTTTTTTCGTCGTTCAGGGTCATTGATGAATCCTCTCACTCGTAAGTAATCACCTGTATAATCGCATCCATGTATCCCGCTTCCTGTCGATATTCATTTATTGACAAACGCTTTATGCCAATCAATCCATCCGGGGATTCTATACTGTAAAGATAATTTACCAGCTGCCCGAGGGTTATCTTTTCGAGCTTCATTTCCACCATTAATTCCTTGTATGGCCCAGTCATCTGAGCCGTAGAAGGCTTCATGTATTTGATGTTGTCCCTCACCGCGGAATCTGTGGCGGCACGCTCCAGGAAAGAGAAAAGGGTAAAACCCTGCGCACGTTCGGTAAGGATCCGCTCCATGTCTCTGGTTTCCTGCCCGCGCATCTGGTATTCAGCTGCAAGCAGTCTCATTTCCTTCAATCCCTGTGCTCTGACCTCCACTCCCCTGGCCAAACGGCTTTTCTTTTCCAAAAAGGGAAACACCACAAGTTGCATTACCAAAAAAATGACAACCGCCAGCGACCCCAATATAATGAGATATTTCTCACGTTTCACAAGTTTCATGCGTCGCTGTCCTTCGCACGTAGTAGTCTCAGTTCGAATTGGACATGCTTTCCGTTTCTGTCCATATTAGCCGAGGTTATCGTCACACCGTCGAAATACCGGGATGGATCCAGGCTGTTCTTTATACCATCAACCATGTTGAAATCACTGGTCTTTCCGCTTATCCTTACAGTATCCTGGTCAATTGTCATTACGGTTACTTTTACATTCAAATCTACAGGGATACGTGCTGATATCTCCTTAATCAAATCCAGGACCCTGGTGTCCGCCCCAACCCCGGGTAAAAGAGTAGACCCGGCGTCCTCCCTCGCTTTCACCTTCATCTGCTGCAAAGGGTCGACAATACGGCTCACATCGGGAAAAGTCTCCCTGAAAACTTCCTCCATGGCCGCGCCCAGTGCGACGTAATGTTTTTTCAGGCGGTTGAACTCCAGGCCTGCGTCAGCCATACAGAGGATCAAAAACAAGCCGACCAGAACTCCGGCCGACTTAAGACGGCGTAAAGAGCCTAGCAAAGGAGTCTTGACTTCAAAAGCGCCTTTTCTGAAATCGAAAGACTTTATGTCTCTTGAATCCCTAAGCGTGAGGGCCAGCGCTCCGCTCATCAATGGAGAGTTCCATGCATCAGCCGCCTCTTTTTCTATGCGCACGGTTTTGTCGGAGCGCACATCTATGGCTTCAGCGGAAAAACCCGTATATTGCTCCAGAATAGGACCTGTTTCCGGGAACAATGCCCCAGGTCCGGAAAAATAAATTTTATCCACGGAAACCGGCGCACCGGACAACCCTTTAAATGCATGCACGGTAGTCAGTACATTTCGAACCACGTTGCTAAGAACTTGCTCGGCGCTGCGCCTGAACTCCTGAGGTTCCCCAAGCCCTTCGCCACCAACCCCTGTAAGTGCTCCGAACGGATTTCCGTTGGTAATTTCGGCGCCCAGAGATCTTACCAGCGCCACCTGCCGTTCGATGAAAAGCACCAGTGTGTGCCTCCTGGCACCGATATGCAGAAAAAGCCCGGTATCCGGAGTATCTTGCCGATGCAAAAGCCAGTTTACAGTAGGCACGCATTCAAGATCCAGCACCTGAGCATCAAGTCCCCTTGATCTTAGGCCTGCCAATATTTCCGATATTGTTTCAGAAGAGACCGACGCCGCCAAAACGCCGGGCGCCGGACCGAATCTCGGAATTATGAAATCCGTGACCCTGGATTCCACAGAAAAAGGCATCAGGGTTTCCATCTCATAAGGCAATGCCTGCCGTATTTTTTTCGGATCGGAGAAAGGCATTTCGATCGTATGTAACGAGACTATTCCAGCCGGCACCGATACCACTGCCGCGTCGTTGTGAAGGTCCATACCTTCGGCCAATGCACCAAGAGCCTGGTCGAAACCGCCTTCGCCAAGGGCAACCCAACCACAATCGATTATGCGGGTCTCTCTGAAGCCGCTTTTCACAACCACTGCGCTTACGGCATCGCAGTCTATCTGGATTCCAAGAATTTTTCCCGGCATTTTAGTTCATCACTCCACCTTCCACGAAATCAGGCTCAACTGCTGCTCAGACTTCTCCACCACAACCGACACCCCCCGCCGCATCTTCCCCTTGACGCCTTCGGACAAAATTTCGAAATGCGAAGAAACCACGGAGACAAGTCCTGCATCCAGGCTGATATCCGCCATTCCGGGCACCTGTTTATACCAGGAGTTATATCTAATATCATTGTCCTCATCTTCCCTGTAAAATGCCATATCCCGGGCCATTTCAAAATCCATTCGCTCCGAAAGAGACCAAAGGACCACTGGGTGGGCCGTATTTATGTTCACCTTGCCGTCTCCGTGCACCGTGAGGAAGCGGGCGATACCGGGAATATCCTCTATTCCATAAAAAATCTCAGGAGTTATCCCCTTTATCAGGAGAAGCTCTTCGATGCTTTGCATCGGCCCGTTTCTGCATCTGTATGGTTTTTCAAGAGACATATAGTATGAATTCTCGGCGCCGAAATAGGTTACTTCGTCGTCCGGATCCAACCAATCCGTTACAGCATCGAGAATATCTTCTATTTCCTCTCTTCCCAGCCTGAAATCCTCGAAACCCAGAAATCGCCTCAACAGATTCGTATAACGTTGGTTCACAGCCCCGCTTTCATCGACAATCCTGTTGATGTTTATTCTGCGGGATGTATCAGTTATTGTCAGCTCTCCTCTTCCATCCATACACAAAGAACTGAGGAGAGAGCTCAAAAATGCCCCGTCCGCCCAGTCATCCAGGAGAGTATCGGCTTTTTCTGCAACTGCATGTTCTTGAAGCACAGCCATCGCCAGGGCCACTCCTGATCGGGCTGTTGACTTCAGAGTAATTCCGTCATGCATATTGGCTGAAGCCATAAGTTCATCACGCATAGCGGCGTTGAATTCCAACGTTATTGCCACCAGAAGGCCGATGACCATAACAGCCAGCAGCAGAGCGAAACCTTGCTTGTCACGGAGTCGTTTTCTCATCGTGCCGCTTCATCTTCGGTATCACCACATCCGTGGAAAAAATCAACGGTGTTTCCGGCGCGGCCGGGTCCTCGAAAACAAGTTTCACGGATACACGCTCGGGAATCTTACCGGACATTCCAACATCTGTGGAATCCCAACCGTCCAATTCCTCATCCCCACGGTGATAGGTAAAATTCACTCCGGTCAATTTATCGCACAAAATGTAACCACCTGTGTCTTCGTCCGGAATTTCGGTGCCGAAAGGGGTATCGACCCGGAAAAGCGCGAGTGTGTCTTCGTCTTCCTGTTCCCTGGTATAGTATGTAATCTCCGATTCGACCGGCAGTCCACCTGAGCCGTCTAAAACCACCCGGGCCCTTGAAAGAAAACGAAGAAAATCTCCATCATATTCTCCGACAGTCCTGTCTCTTCCCTCAAAAGCCCCAAACAGACGAGCGGAACTTGGCTTATCCTCCTCCTGAACAACAGGTATAATGAAACAAGACTCCAGGTCCTCACTGATACGATCCAGCGCCACCCTCGCCATATCATATATTTCAGTGTCAGCACCAACCTTCTCCATCACTCCAAGGCTCGCTCTGTAGGTCCCGAACAAAATAGAAAGCAGAACCGCAAACATGGAAGTGGAGATGAGGAGCTCGATCAGGGTAAAACCTTTTTTATCTTCAAAAACATGAAGCATCGAAATAACATTCCAGGAATAAATTTTGACGGCCTCGCAAAAAGTACCCTCCCCGCCTTATCGGCGTAGGAATCGCACCAACACCAACACCAGGCAACACCAGCCAACAGCTAAAAGCTATTTGCTTTCGACTTGTTACGACTTCATCAAATGTCCATTCATCGTTCCGGAAGATATATATACCCCCACAATGTATAGCTCAAACCCACGACGCCTTCTCTTGTAACGATAATCTCAACGCGCTGCAGATGATCGGCCACATTAGGCGGATCTTCGAAGAAAGGCCTCTCCAGTGATGCCTGCCAGGTGTAACCCGGGAAATCGTCTCCAAAATCACCTGAACCGTCGATCAAGTCAAGCGGATCCATGGTTTCATATCGCGCAAGGATAGAATTGGCCAACAATGACGCAGTCGTCGAAAATCTTGCCTCTGCTGCCAACGATACACCCTGGCTTTGAGAGCCGATCACCGCGGTAAGAGCAACAGCCACCATCGACAGAGCCACCATCACCTCCAGAAGGGTAAAACCTTTTTCAAAGGTATTTTTCATACCATATCCGTGCCCCTGGGGCCCTGCCTTTGAGACTATGCAATCGGTTCAGGAGATCCGACTCCCCATAACCCTAATTTTCGGCTTGCCTTCAACACTCGTGGTTACCTTCACCATTCTCTGAAATCAATATACTCATTATAAAATCGTTCTTTTGGTAAAAAAGGTCGAAAACTCAATGTAAACTCCCTATATTTATCGTCTTTTAAATGAATTGCCGAAGGTTGCACATAACCCTTGCGTGTTACGGTTATAGATGCCTCACCGCTGGAAATCGTACCTTCGCTCTGCAGCCATATATCCGATATCCTTACATCCTCTTGCATCCGGGTCCCGTTTTCACGTGCAAAAGAACGGTCATCAACACTCATGTCCTGGGCCTCGATCCAATACATTCCTGAATCCAGATCGAATCGGAGTAAAAAATCTCTCTGATCCCGCCGAGCTTGTCCCCTAAGTTCACGCATCAGCCCGGCCAAGCGCCGTGTAGCCCCGTCAAGATCATCCGAGAGAATGGTATGTCGCAGACGCGGTAAAGCCAAGGTCCCCATCAGCCCCACCAGCAACATAACTACAATCAATTCGATCAACGTATAGCCCTGCATACTTCGCCTGATCATGGCTCAATCTCCAGATGCAGCAGCTGGACTTTTACGACACCGTCTCATTGTTGGATTTCCAGCAACTCATCAACGCTAATCCACCTCCCAGTTGTTGATATCCGCGTCTGCTCCTTCGCCCCCGGGTTCCCCATCGGCTCCATAGGACATTAAGTCAAGGTCTCCATGCAAGCCGGGGGAAAGGTAAACATATTCATTCCCCCACGGGTCCTCGGGAACCCTTCCCTTTTCGAGATACCCGCCTTCCCTCCACTTTCTTGGGAGCTGTCCAACGCTGGGAGGTTCAACCAGAGCCTGCAGCCCTTGCTCGGTGGATGGATAAACTCCGTTGTCGAGTTTATAAAGCTTAAGGGCCGTTTCGATACTCTCAATTTGCACACGAGCTTTCATCCTGCGCGCTTCCTCGGGTCTTCCCATGATCTTGGGTACGATCAATCCGGCGAGTATCCCCAGAATCACGATCACGACCATGAGCTCTATCAGCGTAAAACCTTTATCCGATTTATTTGTTTCTTTCATTACAATTCCCTTCCACCATCGCCCATCGCTTCAACGCGACAAGTCTCACCTTATCATTTGGTTCATTTCGAAAATCGGAAGCAGTATCGAAATAACAATAAACCCGACAACAACCCCCATCACCAGAATCATCAAAGGCTCCAATATGGAAGTCATCGCCATTAATCTATTTTCCGCTTCCCGTTCATACACATCAGCGATCTTGTCAAGCATGCCCTCAAGCTCACCGCTCTGTTCACCGACTGAAATCATTTGAACCACCATAGGAGGAAACCAACGGCTGCGGGAAAGCGGACCTGCGATACTCGTTCCCTGCCCTATATTTTCCATGGCATCGTCTATGGCGTCGGCGATCGCATTGTTGTTCACGATATTCCGAACTATCGTCAGTGCGGTCAACACAGGAACCCCGCTTCTGAGAAGGCTTCCGAGGGTCCTGCCAAAACGTGCCATCGCCATACGGATTTGAATTCCTCCCATTAGAGGCGCCCTAAGCCGTATTTCATCCCATATGCGTCTTCCCCTTTCGCTCTTTACGATCCGGCTGGCAGCGACGAGAATTCCCGCTGCTGCTCCCAACAAAAGCCACCAGAAGGATTTCAGAAAACTGCTGGCCCCGATAAGAAAGACGGTGGGGAGAGGAAGGGTCTGCTGCATTTCGACAAAGATCCGGGTAATGTTGGGGACTATAAATGTTATCAGAAAAAAAAGAATCAATGAACCAATTAACATCATCAAAATAGGATAAGCGAGAGCTGCTTTGAATCGACTTGTAAGGGCCTGCTGGCTTTCACTGAAATCAGCAAGCCGCGCCAGGACCATCTCCAGCGAACCGGAAGCTTCACCCGCCCGAACCATGTTCACATATATTTGGGAAAATAACTTAGGATGTTGCGACAACGCATGTGCCAGGCTGTTCCCCACATTGACCGACTCCTTCACCTGCGCCATAACCCGCTTGAAAGCAGGGTTGCCGCTTTGCGCCATCAAGGCATCCAGCGCAGCGACAAGGTTCACGCCCGCCCCGATAAGTATAGCCAATTGGCGAGTGGCCGCCGTGACCTCGGCGGAACTGACCCTCGAAAAACGCGCGGACATGGAAATGGATCGGCCCGGGGATTCTTTCTGACTCGACCCGCTCTCCTTTACTTCGACCGGATAAATCCCGCTTCCGCGAAGCTTTTGCCTGGCCGCCTGAGGACTGTCAGCGTCGACAATTCCCTTCGTGGTTTTGCCGGCTCTATCTAGAGCCGTATATTCATAGACCGGCATTAACCCACCCGTATCGCGCGCCCACTCCGCCTTGTAAGGCAAAACCGGGTGCGGCCGTTGAAATGACGGAAAACATGTTAACAGCGCCGCGCATATGTGTCAATGTAGCATGGCATCCCCTGATCCATCCTGGATAGTTTCCATCCGGTATTTCCGGATGGAAAATTAGATGGTGGATTTAGAGCATCATGCAACACGCATTGTGAAAAAGCGAGGAGTATCTTGACTTGCAGGTCACCGTCTTTTAGCATCAACTTCGGACTCAGGCAGTCTCGATAGTTTTAAGCCTTTCACCCGGCACTGCCTGCGACATCGACCATCCACCTTATACCGCGGCTTGTACCGCAGGTGATAAAGGTTAGCATGCCGAAGCGTCTTTTCATATTCCTTATGCTGCTTACATCGATCGTCGCTCCCCTGTCCTGTACGACCGGGCGGGACCGGTTTTCAGCCGAAGGGCGGCACCTTGAGCAAACGCACCACGACAACCCGGGGCTGCGCCTCGCCTTGTTATTCAGGAATTATATTTCCGCCGTGGACGGCGACCGATGTCCCTCGATTCCCACGTGCTCCTCCTATAGTGCCGAAGTTTTCAGAAGATATGGCTTTTTCAAAGGATGGATAATGACCGTCGACAGGCTCATTCATGAGGCTGATGAAGGCGATTATTCCACTCTTGTTTACCGTGACGGGAAAATTAAAATATTGGATCCGCCTGAATCCAATTACATCTGGTGAATCGATGAAACCTTTACACATTTTTATTTCAGCAATCGTATTCCTGATCCTACCCGCTTTAGGCCCTATCGCCTCCGCGTCCCCTGGTGCCGGACAAATCACGATTTCGGCCCCTGAGCAATATAATTACGCAGTAGACCTTATGGACAGCCAAAAGTATGCTCAGGCTGCGATTGAACTCGAACGTCTTCTGCACTTCTTCCCTGGCCATAATCTTTCAGACAGGGCGCGGTTGCTCCTGGGAATATGCCTCATCGAAGAAAATCATATGGAGAAAGCAAGGGAAATTTTTGCCGAAGCGGTCGTTGGAGCTGATGAAAAATCCTCCACAGTGCTGGCTGCGATTCTGACCGGAGAAACCTATTTTCGGCAGGGTCTCCTGGCAGATGCCATCCATTGGTTCAATTACTCGCGCGAAACCGCTGAATCAGCCGATTTACAGGACGCCGCCGAATATCGCCTCGGCTGGGCCATGCTTCGAGAAGGCCGCTGGTCCGAAGCATCCACGGCTTTCGGATCCATAAGCCCTGAAAGCCTGCTTTACGCCGATGCCCCCGACCTTTCCAAAAGAAGCCTCGAAGGTATCGACCTCCCTTCAAAAAACCCATTGACGGCGGGCATCCTTGCGGCGCTGATCCCCGGGCTCGGTCACGCTTATGTAACAAGGTACCGGGATGCCGCGGTCGCTTTCATATTGAACGGTTTATTCATATGGGCCACGCTGGAATCCTTCGACGAGGGACATGACGCCTTGGGCGCCATACTTGCGATTCTGGAACTCGGCTGGTACACTGGGAACATATACAGTGCCGCCAATGTCGCCGTCAAATATAACACAAAAATGCACAACGAATTCCGCCGCAGCTTCGATGATTCCTTCGATGCCCTGAAACTCCCTCCGTTCAAAGGGGGCATAGGTTTTTCAGTATCATTCAGGTTTTGATGGCCTCGTAAGAAGTACCATCCCCGCCTTATCGGTATCGGGGTCGAAAATGTCCACAGTCAACTTCCGATACCGACGCCGACAGCGACCCCGAGGGATAGGGTTGTTTTGACTTTTTACGACGCCGTCAGGTTGTAGCAAGCAGCTTGACAAGATATTTCCTGTCCATGTGCCGATCAAGTCCGACCTCGGAAAAAGTCATGCCCATTGAAAGCGCTAACAGCTGCGTTATGAAAACGGCCGGCGGCAGGCGGGAGCCGACCTTGCCGTACTTTTTATCCACCGCCCTTGGGTACACGTAGTAGACGCTGTGACAGTTCGGGCACGCGGTGACGACAATTTGGGCATCGCATTTTTCGAGCGCATGGTATCTAAGGGAAGCAAGCTCCATTCCCACGGGCTCGTCG
>JAWOBE010000150.1:0-8741 GCA_046498185.1 Desulfatiglandaceae bacterium
CGCTGGGTTCGCGAATTCAAGGCGATCCGCCACCTGCTGGTTCAGGATTTTAGGGGATCAGTCTTCGCTAAGGCTACGCCCGACAGGTAAACCCCTCCCCTACATCCCCGTGTCCCAATCATTTACGTAGGGGCGGGGTTCACCCCCGCCCGTAGGTTGAAAAACAGACGATACCGACGCCGATACCGACGCCGAGGGAAGAAGCATATCGATTACGACAACGACAACCGCTTCGCTTTCGCTCCGCTGACAACGAACTTACCTCAAGAAGAATAAAGGCTGGGGCGGCCGGAAATCCAAGCTATTAGCCATTAGCTCTTAGCGGTTAGCGAATTGGAATCCAAAAGCACTACCTGAAAAACAGCCGACCCCGATACCGACCCCGAGGGAAGAAGCATATCGATTACGACAACGACAACCGTTTCGCTTGCGCTCCACTGACAACGAGCTTACCTCAAGCCAGCATCTGAATGCGCCAAATTAAAAAGAACCGACGCCGAGGACAGAAAGCTCCTGCTGCACAAGATTCGGCAGCAGGAGCTCCCCATATATTCTACCCGATTTTTAAAGCCCGAAGGCCTCAGCTTTTCAACGTGGAAAAATCGAAATCCCCCGCGACAAGCTTATCTTTGAAACCCGAGACATCCGTCCCTGCTTTCATCGCGCGTGTTATCTCATTGAACCCCTTTGTATCTCCCAGCATGATACATCCCTTGATCACGCCGCCTTCGAGGACGATCTTGCGATAAACCCCTTCACGAATCTCTGTCTTTGATTCAAGCTTACCCTCGGCGTCTATGTCGCCCGCCGAAGCCAGATCGACCCCCACAACCTTGAGTGTGTTGGCCATCGTCGTGCCGGTGTATTCTTCACCGCCTCCGGCCATATCGGCACCTGCGATTTTACCCTGCTCCATCGCGGCAGGCCATATGCCATAGGGGATACCCCGGTGCTCAGCCACATCGCCTGCAGCGAAAATATCCGGAAGGCTCGTCTGGAGCCTGTCGTCGACTTTTATGCCTTTGTCTTTTTCAAGGCCCAAAGCATCAGCCAGTTCCAGGTTGGGCCTGACCCCTGCCGATATAACGACCATCCGGACAGGTAGGCTCTCGCCCCCTTCAAGCTCAACGCTTTCGACTTCATCTGCACCGGCGATCTCACTGGTCTTCGCCCCAAGCCTGAAAGAAAAACCCATATCCTCCATTATCGTACGGAGAAGCTCTGCGCCTTTTTCATCCAGCTGCCTGGGAAGCAGGCGTGGGAAAAATTCGACAACGCTTACTTTTTTTCCCAGTTTCCGAAGTGCGTTTCCCGCCTCCAGGCCCAGGAGGCCGCCGCCGATCAAAACACAATCCGAGATTCTCCCGGCTGCATCGACGATCGCCCGTGCATCCGAAATGCTGCGGAGCGCGTAAACACCTTTCACTCCGGCTCCCTTAATCGGGGGGATAAACGAATGACTTCCGGTTGCGATCAACAGACGGTCATAGGAATATGTTCGTCCTTCTGCATCTTCAAGGGTGCGGCCGGAGGCGTCACCTCCCACAAGCCGGACGCCCAGTTTAAGATCGATTCGTTGGTCCCGGTACCAGTTTTCCTTCTTGGCTATCAACTTGTCTACATCGATTTCACCCGCGATAAACTCGTTGAGCCTCAACCGATAATAGAACGGTACCTCCTCGTCGGTTACGACGGTAACTTCCCCTTCAGGGTCGTATTTACGTATCTGCTCTGCCGCACTCGTTCCGGCCACGCCGTTTCCAGCGATAAGATATTTCATATCCCCCTCCTTGTTCCGGATTTTTTCTTGTCAGGCGGCTTCTAAAGTCCGCCTGTCCTCCATTGACATCAGCACCCTCTCCCTGCTTTTATCAAGACCGAGCGCCTTGCGTTTGCCGTCTATATGGGCAACCATCATACGCGCCATTTCATACGGATCGGCACTGAAGCCCCATTTCCCGAAACCCTGTTTTTCGAGGCCGTCGAACAACAAGTCGTAAAACTTGGTGCCCTCGACGATCGGGAAGGTGACACCGAAAACGGTATAGACACCGGAGCCTACAAAATATTGGCCTATGGAGATCGCTTTCTCGCTCATCCATTCCGGCGCAGCGCCCGCAACCGGCAGATCCGCGATCGAATCCCCGAGCCCCCCTGCACGCACCATTTCGGACGCGGCGATCAGGATCCGGCTGTTGTCCACGCACGACCCCACACCGAGAACAGGCGGCATGCCCACCGCTTTGCAGACCTCCTTCAAGCCGGGGCCCGCCAAATCCGCAGCCTCAGGGGTATAAAAGCCGGCCTTGGCAAGAGAAATCTGGGAGCAGCCGGTCTGCAGCACCAGGACGTCCTTCCTGATCAATTCCCTCACAAGTTCCACGTGGGCCCAGTCGTGCCTGACCCTCGGATTTGTGCAGCCTACCACACCGGCGACTCCACGGATTCTTCCGTTTATTATATTGTCGTTCAGTGGCGTATAGGAGGCACGGAACGTTCCTCCCAGCATGTAATTGATATACTCGTGACTGAAACCGTGGATACCGAGTGAACGTATGGCGGGTATTTCCACCGGGGACTTCCGGTTTTTGAACCGGATGATGCCCATTTCCACGATAGCGTCGGTGCACGCACGGGGGTCGTCCTCGACAAAGGGGATATGCTCCGCCCCTTCAATGTGAGCCCTGGGGTTGGTAGTAAAAAAACGCGTGCCGTAGCATTCGGCAACCTTGGAAAGACCCTGCTTTATGCACTGGACGTCGACTCCCATCGCATCCACGGCCCCTGTGATTATCACCGCCTCTGTGGACATGAAATTGCCGGCGTGAGGGATACCGTGCCTGGAAAGCATTTCCGCGCCGGAGCAGCACATCCCAACGAGATTGATTCCCGCCGCACCCGCATCCTTTGCGGCCTGGACCAATGTCGGGTCCTCGACCGAGGCAAGCATGGATTCAAATAGATTCGGCTCATGTCCGTGAATTATTATATTGACATGATCCTCCTTAAGGCAACCCATGTCAACTTCCGCCCGAACCGGGGTCGGGGTCCCAAACAGGATATCTGAAATTTCCGTTGCCACCATCGAGCCACCCCAGCCGTCGGAAAGCGCGGTCCGGGTGAATTGCTTCGTCAGGTTTTCATAATGCTGGTCTACGCCTATATGGGTCCGATGCATCATCTCCATTATTTCCCGCATAGCCCCTCTCGGAGCCACACCGTTCTTCCTCCAGGTTTCAAGGGTCTTGGCCGGAGCCCTTTTCAGAAAAGGAATCTCCCCTTCCACCTGCGTGTAGGTACGCTCGAGTTCACGGTAAACATCCATAGCGATATCTGAAATATCCCTGCCTTCCACCTCGATTTCCAGCGACTCCGCCACCTCTTTCAGCTTGATCGGGTCCTTTATGCCATATTCGGTTATATGCCCGCTCACCACCTCACGAAACAAATCGAGCATACTCATGCCGTGGTCCGTATGAGCAGAGGCCCCGCTTGCAACCATGCGGGCGAAGTTTCTGGCCATAATGGTGTCGATTGTAGCCCCGCAAACTCCAGTCTTGCTGTATGGCTCCTTTGAACTCAACCTGCAGGGCCCCATCGAACAATTTTTGCAGCACGCGGAATCGGCACCAATCGGGCAGGCCTTCATATCCCTTGCACGGTGGAATGCCGTTTCCACACCGTCCCTGTCCGCTTTTGCCAGCATCAAGGCCGTGGACTCGCATATCGTCATATTGCTCACCGGTATTGCCGAAGATTTGCCAGCCTTTTTTTCACTTTTCTTATCCATGATTTCCCTCCCTGATTTATCCATTGATGAAATTTTTGCTTATTCCTCTTTCTTATTTGCACAATCGGAACAGAGGCCTATAAATTCCAGGTTATGACCGAACACACCGTATTTCGTGAGGCGACCCAGAGCCTTCTCTAATGTATCGATGGTTTTATCCTCCTTTGAAAAAGATGCATCTTCAATTTTACCGCAACGCATGCAGGTGATGTGATAGTGCTCTGAAGTATCACCATCGAACCTCATGGGTTGATGCTCCGGCTCCAGGCGCCGAATCAAACCGTCCTCGGCAAGATTTTCCAAATTACGATACACGGTGGCCAGGCTGATGCTGGGCAAAATCTTTTTAACCTCCGCATACACCTCGTCCACGCTCGGATGGAAATGACTGGATCTCACCACATCAAGAACCACTTTTCGCTGTTTCGTCATTCTCCTCATGGGGGTGGCCTCTTTATTCCTCATCGCTTGTCCTGTTCAAAGTTGGAGAAAAGATTATTGATAATGATAATTGTTATTAATAATAAGTTCCAAGGATTCTTACGTCAACCGAAAAGTGAAATTGACGTATTCCAGGTGTTGGTGTTGACAAACAGGTTGAGCTTTTGTATGATGGCGCCATTATATCAGGATATCTTGATTAACTGATATATTTTGAGGACAAAATTGAAATGGTTGATGACAATAAAAATCCGGTTGATTATTTCAAGGCGCTTGCCGATGACACCAGGGTCCGACTTTTAAACGTGCTTTCGGACCGTGAATTAAATGTCAACGAGCTGGTGGCCATTTTTGAGATGGGTCAATCACGGATAAGCCGTCACCTTAAAATCCTGTCCGACGCAGGGCTGGTGACCGTGCGCAGAGACGGCCTGTGGGCATTTTACCGCGGCGCGGATATGGATCAAAAGGTTGCATCGTCAGTCATCCCTCTGGTGAAAACCCATCCTCGCTTCCGGGAAGACGTTGAGAAGGCGGATGCGGTCTTCCGTATGCGCGAAGAGGAATCGATCCGGTTTTTCGATGCAATAGCCGAAGACTGGGATTCGATGAAACGAAACATCATCGGTGGTATCGACCTTACGGTTCGAATTGCAGAGAGAATCCCACGCTGTAAAACAGCGGTGGACCTTGGGTGCGGAACCGGCGATCTCCTTCCGGCGCTCCTGGCCTCGGCCGATAAAGTGATCGGGGTTGATAATTCACCGGAAATGCTCAAAAAAGCCTCCAGGCGCTTTCAAGGGGAAGAATCCCGCGTGGACCTGAGAATCGGGCAGATCGAACACCTGCCGTTACGGGATTCTGAGGCCGGAGCCGCGGTGATAAACATGGTGCTGCATCACCTGGCCTCACCGTCTGAAGGAATCTTCGAAAGCGCGAGGACACTTGAAAAAGGCGGAGAGCTTATCATCGTGGATCTTGAAAAACACCAGGACGAATCCATGCGCTCCCGCTACGGGGACAGGTGGCTGGGTTTTTCACCCGGCCAAATTGAACAATGGGCCCATGAGGCGGGCTTCAGCGTCGTCGAACAAAGGTCTTTCCCGTTGCAGCGACGACTGAAGGCGCTGTTTTACCGTCTGGCGCTCAACGCCTGAATAAACGTATTTTTTTGAAAGGAGAACGAAATGAAATCACAAGACTTTTTATTCACATCGGAATCCGTCACCGAAGGCCACCCGGACAAGGTGGCAGACCAGATTTCAGATCATATCCTGGACGAGGTCCTGAAACAAGACCCCCAGGGACGGGTTGCATGTGAAACCCTGGTGACCACCGGACTGGCTATGATAGCAGGTGAAATCACAACCTCGGCCTATGTCGACATGCCCGATGCGGTAAGGGATACCATAAAGGAAATTGGGTATAAAAATTCTTCGATGGGTTTCGACTGGGAAACCTGTGCGGTTATTTCAACGATAGACAAGCAGTCTCCTGACATCGCAGTCGGCGTAAACGGCCAGGGGCTCTACAAAGAACAGGGGGCGGGAGACCAGGGGTTGATGTTCGGATACGCCTGCCAGGATACCCCCACACTGATGCCGATGCCGATCTACCTAGCCCACAGGCTTACCCGCAGGCTCGCCCACGTGCGAAAAAGCGGGCAGCTCCCATGGCTGCGGCCGGACGGAAAAAGCCAGGTTTCCGTGGAATACAGGGATGGAAAACCTTTCCGGGTTCACACGGTTGTAATCGCAGCCCAGCACACGCCCGATGTAGACTACGACACCCTCCGGGAAGCCATCGTGGAAAAAGTGATCATGGAAGTGGTCCCGCAGGATATGCTTGACGATGACACTCAGTATTTCATCAACACGACAGGACGTTTCGTGGTCGGCGGTCCAATGGGCGACTGCGGCCTTACGGGCAGGAAAATTATCATGGATACTTACGGCGGTTTCGGGTATCACGGCGGCGGTGCATTTTCCGGGAAAGACCCATCCAAGGTGGACCGCAGCGCATGCTACATGTGCCGATACATCGCAAAAAACATCGTCGCCGCCGGGCTCGCTGAAAAATGCGAACTCCAGGTGGCCTACACGATAGGCCGTGCCGCTCCGGTATCGGTGCTCGTGGGTGCCTACAGTACAGGCGTCGTCTCCAGCGGGGAGTTGACTGAAATCGTCAAGAAACAATTCGACCTGCGGCCCGCCGCAATAATCGAAAGGCTTGACCTGCTGCGGCCTATCTACAGGAAAACCACAAACTATGGTCACTTCGGCAGGGAACTCCCTGAATTCACATGGGAAAAAACCGATGCCGTTGAAGATCTCAAGAAAGCTGTAAAATAAAAAGAAAGGAAGGTTTAATCGTATGGATTACGATATCAAGAATATTGACCTGGCGGCTAAAGGCCGCCTCCGTGTAGAATGGGCCGAGAAAAGCATGCCGGTTTTGAAAATGATCCGGGAAAGATTCTCCGAAGAAAAGCCATTGGCAGGCAAAAACATTTCAGCATGCCTTCATGTGACAACCGAAACCGCGGCCCTCATGAAGACTCTCAAGGCGGGAGGAGCTGACGTGGTGGTGTGCGCATCGAATCCTCTATCCACGCAGGACGATGTCGCGGCCTCACTCGTGGCGGACGAGGAGATCCCCGTATTCGCCATAAAAGGGGAAGATCACCAGACCTATTACAGTCATATCCTGTCCGCGCTCAAACACAGGCCCAACATCTCCATGGACGACGGGGCCGACCTGGTGAGCTCCCTTCATTTTATCGCTCTCGAAAAATGGAACGAGCTCGAGCCCAGCGTCGCCCAATGGGGGCGGGGACTCGACCCCAAGGAAAGGGAAACATTTCTCAAAAACGTCGCAGGCGGAACCGAGGAAACCACCACCGGGGTCATCAGGCTCAGGAGCATGGAAAGAGACGGGGTGCTTCAGTTTCCCATCATATCGGTGAACGACGCGGATACGAAGCATCTTTTCGACAATCGCTACGGCACCGGGCAAAGCACCATAGACGGCATGATCCGGGCGACAAACAGGCTTCTCGCCGGAAGCACGTTCGTTGTAAGCGGCTACGGATGGTGTGGCAGGGGTGTTGCCGTGCGGGCAAAAGGCCATGGCGCTCACGTGATAATTTGCGAAGTTGATCCCTTAAAAGCGCTTGAAGCCGTCATGGACGGGTTCCAGGTAATGCCGATCGCCCAAGCCGCACCCCTGGGGGATTTTTTCTGCACACTCACCGGTGACATTCATGCGATAAGACCGGAACATTTCCTGGCCATGAAAGACGGGGCGATCATCGCGAATTCAGGGCATTTCGACGTCGAGCTGGACCTGCCTGGCCTAACCAAGGTAACCGAGGCCAAACGTACCATCAGAGATTTTGTCGAAGAATACCTTATGAACAACGGTAAGAAAATATATATTCTGGGTGAGGGCAGGTTGATAAACCTCGCCTCAGCCGAGGGACATCCGTCGAGCGTGATGGACATGAGTTTCGCGAACCAGGCTCTGTCTGCGGAATATATGGCCGCGAACCATCAGGAGCTGGAAAAGAAGGTATATCCGGTTCCGACCGAAATCGACCAGGAAATCGCAAAGTTGAAACTGGCCGCTTTGGGAGTGAAAATCGACACACTCACCGAGGAGCAGGAAAAGTATCTCTCTTCCTGGGAACTGGGGACATAATTGGTTTTCATCCGGTATTTCCGGATGCGCACGGAAACCGTTGCATCTGCACCGGTTTCCGTGCCTTTCAATCCTATCACATGCCTCCCATGTATTCATTTCTTCCTTTAAAACCAAGCCATTCTGCCTTCCATCCCGTTTGCCTGATCATGGCACGCATTGTGCGGGGGTTTTAGCTATTAGCTGTTAGCCTTTAGCTAAAATTTTTCAATTTTATATATGAAATGTTACTAAAAAAGATCCCCCTTTTCCAAATTTACTCTTCTCCGCCATGTCACAGCGTCCTCTGGTAATCTTGTTTATAGCCACCGCGGCCGGCATCATCGCCGGCCATCATCTGCATGTTTACCTGCTTCAAACAACCGGCTTCTTATGGTTGCTGCCGCTGCTTTTCGCCGCGGCAGCCGTTGCTGTGCGTTCCGGCAGATGGACCTGGGTGATCTGCGGAGTGTTCTCCGCTGGCCTGGCACTGGAAGTTTCATTGCTTCAGCCGTCCGTTCTTGCGGAAATTGCAAGCCGGCACGGTGTTCACACGATTGAAGCCACGGTTTGCGAGCCTACGACCGATTATCCAAGATACCATAACCTCTGGCAAATGCTTAATTTTATTATTGAGCACCCCCTTAACAAAGGAAGGAGTAAAAACCAGTAAGCATCGGCAAGCCATTCGGTAATTAGCAGCATTATACAATCTGGCATACCTAACCGACAGGAACCAATAGACCTTTTCCGCTCATTAACACAAAAACCCTCTTAAAAATTAGGCGGTTTTATTCTCCCCCGGGTGGTATAAAACTGATGGCTAACCGGC
>JAWOBE010000181.1:0-8976 GCA_046498185.1 Desulfatiglandaceae bacterium
AACCGGCGCCCCGTTGGTTTCGTAACGAAATGTTATTATCATTTCGGCCCCTTCCGGGGTTTGTTCGATCCGTTTCCAGACATCTTCGGCGGTGTCCGGCCGCACTGGTTTGCCGCATTCTCGGCAGTGAAGAACGGCCAGCCTTGCATAGAGAAGTTTAAAATAATCGGTGAGTCCGGTCATCGTGCCAACCGTCGATCGCGAGGTGCGCACAGGAGCTTTTCGGTCGATGGCCACGGCGGGAGGTATCCCCGTCACCGAGTCCGCTGCCGGCCTGTCCATACGGTCCATGAACTGCCGCGCATAGGGAGAGAAGGTTTCGATATAGCGGCGTTGACCCTCGGCATAAATGGTATCGAAAGCAAGTGAGCTTTTGCCGGAACCGCTTACACCGGTAACAACGGTAAAAGAATTATACGGGATGTCGACGGTGACGTTCTTCAGATTATGCTGCCGCGCACCTTTGACGCAGATTGCTTTTCGCTGTTTCATTAATGAGGGGTCGCCTCTCCTGTTTGGAATGTTCGGAGCGGCCGTGCGTCGGCCGTGCTCATATGTTAAGCACCGGACCCGGTGCTCGCAACTGTGCCGCTATACCGGTTAACGGATTGACACTTCCCGAAGAATGACTTAAATTGCCGCTTTATCTATAACTTTCACCTGCGGATTAAAGAATTATTTTCTTTTGCTGGTACTCATCCGGTAAAGCTGGATGGAAATTTGCTAAAATGCGGTTTCGGTGCGGAGATGTTGTTTATCCTGAAACTGCGGCGTGCCGGCAATGTATATAATAGAGGTTTACAATGGCAAAAAATTTTTCAAAGACACGTAATATAGGAATTATCGCCCATATAGACGCAGGCAAAACCACGGTGACCGAACGGATACTTTTTTATTCCGGCCGACTGCACAAGATGGGGGAAGTCCATGACGGCGAAGCTACGATGGATTGGATGGTGGAGGAAAAGGAACGCGGCATTACGATAACCTCCGCGGTGACCTCCTGTGAATGGAAAGGCGCATCGATAAACATTATCGATACCCCCGGGCATGTGGATTTTACAATAGAAGTGGAGCGTTCACTCAGGGTGCTCGACGGCGCTATCGGCGTGTTTTGCGCGGTGGGGGGGGTGGAACCTCAGTCCGAAACAGTCTGGCACCAGGCGGATCACTACAGGGTTCCAAAAATTGCATTCATCAACAAAATGGACAGAATCGGGGCTGATTTTTTTCGTGCCGTGGAAATGATTCGTGAGCGGTTGGGAACGAGGCCGCTGGTGCTCCAGATCCCATGGGGCTGTGAAGATGGGTTTCGTGGTGTCATCGATCTTCTGGAAATGAAGGCCGTTATCTGGAACGATGAGACGCTGGGCGCAGGATTCGAGAAGGTTCCCATACCGGCGGAGCTGAAAGAGGAAGCAGGCATTTACAGGGAGCACCTGCTGGAAATGCTATCGGATATTGACGATTCGGTTATGGAGCTTTTTCTTGCCGAGGAACCCATTGAGGCGGGTTTGCTCAAGACGGCTATCCGTCGTGGTGTCCTTTCGTTGAAGATTGTGCCGGTGTTATGTGGCGCGGCCCTGAAGAACAAGGGAATACAGCTTCTTCTGGATGCCATCGTCGATTATCTACCCTCTCCATTGGAGGTGCCTCCGGTGGAAGGTATCGATCCTTCAACCGGCGGGAAAGTTCAGTGCTTGCCGAAGGCGGGTGATCCTCCATGTGCCCTGGCGTTCAAGGTGCAGATGGATCAGGGACGGAAAATGACCTACTTGAGGGTTTATTCCGGTACGGTTCATGTCGGTCAGCCCCTTTACAATCCGGGTAAAAACGTAAAGGAAAAGGTAGCGCGTTTGCTCAGGATGCATTCCAATAAACGAGAAAGAATCGAGTCTGCCACTTCCGGTGATATCGTCGCTGCTATGGGATTGAAGCTGACCGGCACCGGTGACACTCTCTGCACCGAAGAAAACGCCGTTCTTCTCGAAACGATTGCATTTCAACAGCCGGTGATCAGCATTGCGCTCGAACCCAAAAGGGTGCAGGATAATGATAAGCTCCTGGATTCACTGGGTAAGCTGTCTGAAGAGGATCCTACTTTCAAGTTTAAAATTGACGATGATACCGGTCAGATACTTATATCCGGCATGGGTGAGCTCCATTTGGACGTTATACTCCACCGCCTGAAAAGAGAATATATGGTGGAAACGAACAGAGGAAAGCCCCAGGTTGTTTACCGGGAGACGATTAAGGGCACGTCCGAACACGAAGAAGTCTTCGAGCGGGAAATGGCCGGCAAACAAAGGTTCGCCGCCGTGAAGCTCAGGCTGTCTCCCAGAGCCAGGGGGGAAGGTAATGCTTTCGAGAACCTGTATCAAGGAGAGGAGGTTCCGGAGGAGTTTCAGGAGGCTGTTAGGCAGGGGGTATCGGAAGCCGAAAACAGCGGTGTTGTTATGGGACACCCTGTAATCGACGTGTTGACCGAGCTGCTGGATGTGAAGGTGAAGGAGACTTCCGATGCCCTGGCATTTAAGATCGCCGGTACCCTCGCCTACAGGAATGCTTGCGAAAAAGCCGGTGCCACGCTGCTAGAGCCCATCATGAAAGTTGAAATACTGGCTCCAGACGATTTCCTGGGCGAGGTGATAGGGGATTTAAACACCCGCCAGGGTAAAATTGAACATATAGTAAAGAAAGGTGCAGTCCAGGTGGTCACCGCGAGCGTGCCTTTATCCAGAATGTTCGGATACTCCACATCACTAAGATCCGTAACCCAGGGCCGTGCTACCTACACGATGCAGTTCGGTCATTACGACCAGGCTTGATCACCTGTCGTTGATATTAAACCTGGCCGGACGTTTCTCAAGGAAAGCCGCGACGCCTTCCCTCCCGTTTGGATGCTCGCCGCAGGCGGCCAGCATTTCCCGTTCCACCTCGAGTTGCTCTTCAAATGCGCTGTGCGACGAAAGAGCTATCAAGCGTTTGGAAGCAGCGAATGAGGTCCTGGCGCCTTCTGCTATCTTTTCAGCGGTTTCTATAGCCCGGGAGACACTTTTACCGTCATCTGCAATTTCGGAGGCAAGGCCCCATGCAAGGGCTGTTTCGGAGTCGATCGGGCGGTCGAATGCAAGTATCTCCAGCGCCTTGGCTTGTCCGACCAGGCGGGGTAAATTGTAGGATCCGCCGCCGTCGATGCTGAGCCCGTTGGAAGTATAGGCTTGGCGCAGGACGGCGGAGCGCTCGATGATCCTGAAATCACATGCCAGCGCCAATGAAAATCCGCCTCCGGCAGTGGCTCCGTTCACCGCCGCGATCACGGGCTTCGGCATCCGCCTTATTTCGATCACCCCCTGATGAAAAACCCCGGCAATTCTTCGAAGGGCCGCTCCGGTATGATCGTCGAATGCAGCGATCCAGCGGACGTCTGCGCCGGTGCAGAAGGCCCTGCCTTTGCCGGTCACCACCACCCCGTGGACATCATCATCAGCGGCGGCGTGGCTGATGGAATCCGCGAATGCGGACGCTGTCTCCATATCGAATGAATTGAATACCTCCGGACGGTTTATCGAAATAATCGCGATGCCGTGCGCATGTTCAACGTTCACAGTGTTATCCGTCATATCAGCCCTCCGTTGCTGTTCACATTGCAATATTGACGGCGTCGTAAAAGTTCCATTCCCCCATTATCGTATCGGCGTCGGGGTCGGGATCGGTATCGGGGTCGAAAAGCCCGCCGATCAACGTCCGATACCGATGCCGATAGCGAACCCGACCCCGAAGGACACCGTTGTTTTGACTTTTTACGAGGCCATCAATATTAGTCTCGACCTATACGCTGGCTGGTCTCAAGGTAAACATGCTTCCAGGCCCATCCTTTTTCATGGTATCCAGCCAGGAATGTCAAATAATTATTATACACGACCTGGAGGCTTTATTATATTTGTTGTGATACAATTAACAAGATATTGGAAAAAGGAGCGGGGAGGATGACAGGAAAAAATCTCCATCGCATGCATCCAATGGATGCCGGTTGCAGAAAAGGAATCAATGAACTGCTTGACTACCCCGGGGGCCTGGTTATAGGGCTTACCGGCGGGATAGCCTCTGGAAAATCCACGGTTGGTTCGATGCTTGTGGAACGGGGGGCATCGCTGATTGATTTTGACGACCTGGCGCGTGAGGTTGTAGAACCCGCCAGTCCTGCGCTGGAAGAAATCGTTGAAATTTTCGGGAATGGAATTATGGACCATGACGGTGGACTGGACCGGAAAGCCCTTGGCCGAGTTGTGTTTTTTGACCCGCAGCAAAGGAAACGGCTGGAGGCCGTCACGCATCCCAGGATATTCGATTTGTATCTCCACAAAGCTGGAACTATTTTAGCTGAAAAAGAGAGCGCGACAATTATTGCAGCGATTCCGTTGCTTTTTGAGTTGAACCTGGAGGAGTTGTTTCATGCGGTTATTCTTGTTCATGCCCCTGAGCAGCTTCAGAAGCGGAGATTGATGGAAAGGGACGGGATTTCCGCGCGTCATGCTGAACAGATTTTGAAAAGTCAGATGCCGATAGATGAAAAGGTGCGTCGCGCCCGTTTCGTTGTTTACAATGACGGCGGCCTGGACGAGACGCGCAGACGGGTGGATGCGTTGTGGCGGGAACTTCAGCAAATGCACCCATGCGCGTGAAGCGGGCCTTGACAGGAGTTAAATCATGGATTAGTAATTTATTGACAATTGGTTATGGCCCGGGGGTGGCTTTCTACGAAGCCTGAGATCACACCCTTCGAACCTGATCTGGTTAATTCCAGCGTAGGGAGATGTCTTGAATCGGCCGAAAGTTTGTTGGTGGATGACGGACCGTTTCCCTCGGGAAACGGTTTTTTTGTCCGCCTGGCGGCGGTTATCATATGCGAAAGGAGAAGATAAATGCATATCCATATGAAGACGAAGGATGTCGCCAAAGCTGTGATTCTTGTGGCCCTGGCCGTGGCGCTTTCACCTTTTTTCATCCCGGTGGGTATCTCAAAGTGTTTTCCGGCCCAGCACATGGTCAACGTGATCGGTGCGGCCATGCTTGGGCCCTGGTATGCGGTGACGATAGCGTTTGCCGCCGCAGTGATAAGAAACATTATGGGTCTCGGTACGCTGCTGGCATTTCCCGGCGGGATGGTGGGCGCGCTTCTGGCCGGGTTGGCCTACCGGATTTTTAAGAATATTTATGCAGCGGGCGTGGGAGAGGTTATTGGAACAGGCCTTCTGGGGGCGCTTATAAGCGTCTGGATCGTAGGGCCGGTTTTTTTGGGCAAGGAGATGGCGGCCGCGACGCTGGTGGTGGCTTTCAGCATCAGTACGATCGGGGGCACAATCATTGCCCTTGTAGCGCTCCGTCTACTGCAGAAAGCAAAGATCTGGCAGCCGTGATCCAGGTTCATAATTTAAAATACAGTTACCCTAACGGGGAGAAAGTTCTCGCGGGTATAGATCTAACCGTTTCCAGTGGTGAGTACCTGCTGGTTTGCGGGGCGAACGGCTCGGGGAAATCGACCCTGGCCTATACATTCAACGGCTTAATCCCACATCATTTCGGCGGGATACTGGAGGGTTCGGTAAAGGTTTCGGGCCTTGATACGGCTTTTCATCCTCCTGCTGAATTGTTTTCCCATGCAGGCCTTGTGCTGCAGAACTCAGACGCCCAGCTGTTCAATGCCACAGTGGAAGACGAATTGGCCTTCGGGCTTGAAAGCCTGGGAATGGCGCCGGAAGAAATATCGCGCAGGGTTCGGAAGGCGGCTGCGGAATTTGAAATCGAACATCTGCTTTCTTTTGCTCCCTCCAGGCTCTCGGGCGGTGAACGTAAACTTGTATCGATCGCCGCCGTTCTCGGCGCGGAGCCACCGTTGGTAATCCTGGACGAACCTTTCGCGAACCTTGATTGGGCTGGTTCAGAGAATCTCCGGCGTATCCTCGGCCGGGTGCATCAACGGGGGACGACGGTGGTCGTTGTTGAGCACGTTCTGGAGGATTTACCCGCCGAGCTGAATCGCTGCGTGCTTATTGACCGGGGTCGGATAAAGGCTGATGTCTCGGCGGAAGCCATGATGCCGATTCTGCGCGAGGCGCGGTTGATTCCTCGTTACCCCGCCCCTTTGACCCATGGCGCAGGTCAACCGCTTCTCACCTTGGAAAATTTGAAGGCGGAACGGGAAGGCCGCGTGATTTTGCGTGGTGTGTCATTTTCCATCCGGCAGGGTGAAAATGTAGCTCTGGTGGGCAGGAACGGATGCGGAAAAACAACCTTGGTAAAGCATTTGAACGGCTTGTTGAAACCTTCGGCCGGGAAGGTAACCTACAAGGAACATGATGTGACGGGTTTGGGGCCTTCCCGAATGGCGTCCCTGGTCGGGATTTCATTCCAGAACCCTAATGACCAGTTTTTTACCTTTAGTGTGGGTGAAGAATTGCTTGCCGGTCCCAGGGCTCTTGGAAAAACTCGAAATGCCCGTTTCGAAGAAATGCTCGATCTTTTTAAACTGAAAAATTTCTGGGATCGTTCGCCGTACCGGTTAAGTGAAGGTGAAAAGAAACGGGTGGCGATATGTTCTATCCTGGCGATGGAACCGGAGATGCTTGTGCTGGATGAACCGACCGCCGGACAGGATGGACATTTCCGGGAATCACTTGCGTCTTCTTTGAATAGACTCGCCGAAACCGGCTTGACAACTCTCGTGGTGACTCACGACCTGGAATTTGCGAGCGCGGTGGCATCCCGCTGGATCCTGCTTGAAGAAGGAGTCGTGGCTTCGGACGGGTCTGCTTCGGAAGTCCGAAGTGCGGTGAAGACATCCCGGACCTATGAACAAGGTGCTGGTGGAGGTGGCCATGAGCGACCTTGACCCCCGCACCAGACTGGTAATAGGGGTTTCCGCAATTGGTGCGGTGCTCGGAGCGGTTCACATGACAACCTTTGTGGCCGGATGGGCTCTTTTGTTGCTGCTTGCAACGGTCAGCGGGCAATGGCGGAGTTTTGTGAAGGCACTGCGGATGACATTTCCTCTGGCGGCTTTCGTTTTCATCGTGGGTATAGTTTTTTACGATGCAGAGACCGCGTCGTTTCTTGCTGCGAGGCTCTTCGTACTTTTCTCCGTTTCGGCGGCGGTTTTCGGCTCGGCGGACCCGGCGGTCATCGGAGATGCGTTCAGGCTGCTGGGATTACCCTACGGGGTGGCCTTTATGGTTACATCAGGGATGCGTTATGTTCCGCTCATCGGGCTCAAAGCCAGGCATATAATTGAAGCCCAGAAGTCACGGGGAATCGATCTCGCGTTTAGATTGCGAAACATAAAA
The DNA here is from genome assembly GCA_046498185.1 of Desulfatiglandaceae bacterium. Classification (GTDB taxonomy): domain Bacteria; phylum Desulfobacterota; class DSM-4660; order Desulfatiglandales; family Desulfatiglandaceae; genus CAYXDR01. The sequence goes on from JAWOBE010000181.1 coordinate 7,344, forward strand.
AACCTGGTCGCATTGCTGATGCCGCTGTTGGTGCAGGCCTTTATGTTGGCTGAAGACATGGCGGTTGCCATGGAGTCCCGTGGCTTCGGGCGGAAAGGGCGAAGCTTCAGGAAAAGATACCACTTCGGGCTGAAGGACTGGGCGGTGAGCATTACATGCCTGATTTTAGTGGTGGTTTTTCTTTGGTGGGAAAGAGGTTGGCTTCGGTGAAAATTGTTTGCCCGACATGTCAAGTCGGCTCTTCGGGTGTGACATGCCGGGCTTTTCGCAGCTAAAAACACGTTAACTGCTTATAGTTTTTCAGGCAAAGACATCAGGGCTTGTTCCAGCGTTTTCCAGAGCTCCGATACCGCAACCGCCGCGCCGCTCTTCGGGTCGTATTCTTGGACCGTGAGGCCTTCAACCATAGCTTTGGTGAATGTGGAATCGAAAGGTACCCTACCCATGAGTTTTGCACCTTTCTCGGCTGCGTAGGCTTCTATCATTTTGGTCTGGTCCAGATTCAGGTCGAACTTGTTGACCGCGAGCCAGGCCGGGATTCCAAAAAATTCGCATAGCTCGACAACCCGTTTCATATCATGGATTCCGGAAACCGTCGGCTCGGATACTATCAGCACGGCCGTAGCACCCCCAAGGGACGCTATCACCGGGCATCCCACGCCGGGAGGGCCGTCTGTCAGGATAAGTTTGATATCCTTTTCCTCTGCAAGCTTCTCGGCTTCTCTTCGAACCAGCGAAACAAGCTTCCCGGAGTTTTCCTCGGCGATGGCAAGACGTGCATGGGCCATGGGGCCGAAACGTGTATCGGAAAGAAACCATTGGCCACAGTTGTTTTCTGGAAAATCTATAGCCTTCTCAGGACAAAAATGAACACATACTCCGCAACCTTCACATTCCAGGGGGTCGATGCGGAACTGTTCATCTATCGCCGAAAATCTGCAAAGTTCCCTGCATCTGCCGCAGCCGGTACATTTTTCAGGATTGACCACTGCGGTGTTTCCTGACACGAAATCATGGGTTTCGAGTATTTCCGGGTTGAGTATAAGATGAAGATCGGCCGCATCCACATCGGCGTCACATAAGATTTTTTCTCCGGGTATAGCCGCAAAACCGGATAGTACGCTGGTTTTCCCGGATCCTCCTTTTCCACTCAAAACAACCAACTCACGCATTTACGCCTCCTTGCCCGCAAGCTTCAAAATATCGAGGTAGAGTGATTCGAATTTCTTCCGCCATTCAGGCATCACCTTTACCACAAGATCACCTCTTGAATAGGCCTCAGCAATTTTTCGATCGAAAGGAATCTCCATCAAAACAGGAATTTGTTCAGCCGTCGCGTATTCGATGACTTTGCTGTCCCCCAAATCGGATCGATTTATCACAAGACCGCATGGAATTCCCAATTCGCGGACCGCGCCGACCGCAAGTTTCAGATCGTTGAGGCCGAAAGGCGTTGGTTCGGTTACGAGCAAAACGAAGTCGGTGTTTTTCATGGCTGCTATCACGGGGCATGAAGTTCCCGGCGGAGCGTCTATAATTATAACCTCCCGGCGACCCATACGGGCTCGAACCGCTTTAATCAATGGGGGAGCCATGGCCTCCCCGACTCGAAGTTGACCTTGGACGAAATCGA